>CAZITS010000982.1:0-2678 GCA_964542185.1 uncultured Pirellulaceae bacterium | reverse complement strand
ACATCGATGGTGTGGAACTGAACGTCAACACGGCGCGCAAGCTGGCTGACCCGGTGATCACCGGTGGAGCTCCCGGCGACTTCGACTCACAAGGCGCTGCAAATATCGCGGTGGTCCGGCAGGACGGAGTTTACCGAGCCTGGTATTCGGGACTGCATCGCGAGCCTGGTTCCAAGTGGCCCCAGAGCGGCCCCATTCCGTACGTCCGGGTGGGATACGCCGAAAGTGCCGACGGTGTGCATTTTCAGAAGAAGCCTCTGGGCTTAGCCTCCTTCGGGGATAACGACAACACGAATATTGTCGCCGGACTGCCGGCAACGCCCATCTTCCGTCCCATTGTCCCGACCGGAATGCACGTCGATCTGGCCGACCCCGACCCAAGTCGTCGCTACAAGTTCCTGACCTGGACCGGCGGTCGCCCCGTCCAGACGCAAGCCGATGCCGAAGAAGTCGTCGATGCACAAACCTGGACGCTCTGGACGTCGCCCGACGGACTTCGCTGGCGTCAGGCGAGTCGCGGCGGCATCCGCTACCCGGGAGGGATGCCGGCCTCGTTCTCGCCCCAGGCGATGTTTCATGATCCGCAGGAAACGGACCCCGGCAAAAAGTACAAAGCCTACGGTTTCCTCGGTCTCAACAACGACCGGCGCGGCGCGGGCTACGGCTACAGCGCAGACGCCGTCGAGTGGACGGCCGACCCACGCAATCCGGTTTTCGATGCGTGGGCGCGCGCCACTCCGGTGGTGAGAAGCGGTAAGGTCGAGCAGATTCATGACGCCGTCGTCTGGAAGTACCACCAGTACTACCTGGCTCTGTACCAGTACCAGCGCCGCGGTGACGACATGATTATCGAGCTGGCAATGAGCCGCGATGGCGAAAATTTTTCGTACATCCAACCTGGGTCTGAGGTCGTGCAACGAGGCGCGCCCGGCCAGTGGGATGCGGACTCGATCGCACCCTCGCTGCCACTCGTCGACGAAGACGAAATCAAGGTCTACTACTCAGGCTACCGGTTCAGCAGAACAGAACGGATTGAAGGAGAACGGGCCTGCGGCCTGGCGACGCTGCGTCTCGACGGACTCACCCAACTCACTCTGGAGGAGGGTCGGGACCAGGGGAGTGTCACATCGATTCCTGTCGTCCGAGGTAGTGCCCACGAATTGTACGTCAACGCATGGTGTGCAACAGGCAGTCGGATTGAAGTTGCGTTAATCGACCCCACATCGGGTCAGGCGCTACCTGGATTCTCGCGCGCGGAATGCACAGCCTTGACCACCGACTCGCTTGCGCATCGGATCCGTTGGGGTAAACGGAGCCTCGCCGATGTCAGCCAGGCGTCTTTCCAGATCCACTTCCACCTCGTGAAAGGTGGTGCGTCGCCACGGCTTTACTCGTTCGAATTTCGCCAGGCAAGCGACGAGTAGCAGGAATCAGCATGATTGTCATTCTGATCCTCGTGTAAACGCTGCGGATGGCCGTACTGCTCTGTAGTCCGTTGCAACCATTCGTCCGCTGGAAGGGCATGTACGAGGTAGGAGTACATGTACGGTTCAAGTACACTGTCTAGCAATCGATCGTCTGGCCATTGGATGCCTCAAGAAAGTCATTTCCAGTGCTCCACCCGCTGTTCATGCCTTGTCCCGCTCCCGTTCGCTGGTTCTGTTGCCTGGCCCTCTGCGTCTGGTGGGCGGCGATCCCAGGTACTGTGGCAGGTGACGATGACCACTGGTCACTGCGGCCATTATCCCGCCCCACGATTCCAGCGGGCGACGCCTGGGGACGCACACCGGTGGACGCTTTTGTGCAGCAACAACGGATGCGGGCAGAACTTGACCCCGCTCCTGCGGCCGCGCCCCACGCGTTGATCCGTCGCGTCCATCTCGATTTGCTCGGAATCCCGCCGACTCCACAGGAGATCTCAGACTTCCTTGCCGACTCGCACCCCCTGGCCTACGAACGTATGGTCGAGCGGGCCCTGGCCAGCCCACGTTACGGTGAGCGCTGGGCGCAGCACTGGCTGGACCTCGTGCGGTTTGCTGAATCGTCGGGCTACGAGATGAATTTCTGGTTTCCTAACGCGTGGCCCTATCGAGACTATGTCATCCGGTCCTTGAATTCGGACAAGCCGTACGACCAGTTCATTTTCGAGCAACTCGCTGGCGACCAGATCGAGGAAGACCCCGCAACCGGCTTCCTGGTAGCCGGACCTTATGACCGCGCGGTGAATCAAGACCCCAAATTCAAAGCGCAGCAGCGTCAGGACGAGCTGGATGAAATCGTGAAAGCCACAGGTGCCGTTTTTCTTGGCTTCTCGATCGGCTGCGCGAGGTGCCACGATCACAAGTTCGACCCGATCACGCAACAAGACTACTACAATCTGCAGGCCGTATTCGCAGGAGTGCGTTATCGAGAAAGAAAGTGGCGGGGTCCCGAGAACGACCGCTGGCAGCAGCAACTGCCAGCGTTGTCTGCCCGCATCACTCAATTGCAAAAGCAACTCGAAGCGTTTCGTCTGCAGCACTCCCTGCGAAGTCCGGTATCTCCGGAATCCACCGAAGAGCGATTTGAGCCACGAATGGCAACTTCCGTGCGACTGCGGATTGACGCCACCCTCGACGGACGACCTGCCCAGTTGGATGAACTGGAAGTCTGGTCGACTGGCCCTGAACCGGCCAATG
>CAZITS010000981.1:0-2680 GCA_964542185.1 uncultured Pirellulaceae bacterium | reverse complement strand
TCAGACGCTATTTGCGCTGTATTCTCTAGGGCACCTGGACGCTGCGGCCCCACTCGGGGCGGCCGGCTGATGGACTTGCTGGTTGCCGGCAATGCCACTGTTGCGTAAGGCTCTTTCCCCCGGCTGACTGGTGTACCACAGCTACCAGTTCAGCGTGCTGTTGTGTTGCACGTTGGGATCTGTCTCGTGGAGTACATCGCTGCCCGGCGATTTCCAATGGGCAGTCTCTGAAAGCAGGGGCAGGTGCGCGCAGGTAGGTAGACCGATAGCGAAATGTTAAGCTGGCGGTCTGTGAAGGCACGTGGCTGGTGCCAGTCCAGCGAGCGTGTGGGTTTACAACGCGATCCCAGGAAAAGGGGAATATGAGATGTCGACAATACGGTTTACTGTTTGTTTGACCGTGGCGTGTTTCTTGGGAATCCATTGCGCTTTTTCCCGGGGAGAAGAATTGCCGGAGGTGTCGCGGGCGGATGTCGAAAAGATGATCGGTCAACTTTCCAATTGGGGACGTTGGGGTGACGCGGATGAGCTTGGTACGCTCAATTTGATTACCCCACAGAAACGCCGGGAGGCGGCTGCACTGGTGAAAGCGGGCGTGTCCGTGTCTATGGCCCACGACGCGGTAAAAATTGAGATGGATAGTTCCAGTCCGTTTGAGCACGAGGTTTCCATTAACCGCAGTGCAGACGACGTGGGCGGAGCCGGTGACCGTTACAGTGTGTCCTATCATGGGTTTACACACACCCACATCGATGCGCTCTGCCACGTCTTCTACAAAGACCGGATGTACAACGGTCTTTCCGCCGAGCTCGTTACAAAAACTGGCGCTGGACGGCTGTCGATCCATGCCGTCAAACGGGGCATCTTTACACGTGGTGTTTTGATGGACATGCCGGCCCTGTTTGGCGTGCGTTATCTGGAAGGTAAAAAGGCGATCTATCCTCGCGATCTGGAGGCGTGGGAAAAAAAGGCGGGTTTCAAGGTGTCCAGTGGGGACGCGCTGTTGATTCACACGGGACGCTGGACACGGCGGAAGGTCGAGGGGAAGTGGGAGATTATGAAAAATTCAGCTGGCCTGCATGTTTCCTGTCTGCCCTGGCTCAAACAGCGCGACGTGGCCATCGTGGGTAGTGATCTGGCCCTGGACGTCATGCCCTCGGGGTGTCCGGAAATTGAGTTGCCGGTTCATTTGGGAGTCGTCTATGGACTGGGATCGTGCATTCTTGACGTGTGTGATTTTCGCGCCGTTGCCAAGGAGGCGCGTCAGCGTCGGCGATGGACGTTTCTATTGAATGTCTGTCCGCTCGCCGTTGAAGGGGGAACCGGCTCTCCCATTAACCCGATTGCCACGTTCTAAGGCACTGGTCAGACGGAGATCAGTGCAGGATGCGTACTTTGAGATACTTTCTTTGGGGAACTGCAGATGGATAAAGGCAGTCGTCGTGGTTTCTTGAAGCAAACGGGGAGCCAGGCAGTGGGGGCGGGTACTGCGCTCGCTGTACAAAGAGCTGCAGGGGCAAACCGACGGTTGCGGCTGGCGGTCATCGGTTGTGGAGGCCAGGGTACCAGTGGCCATGTGGACGGTTTGGCCTCGCTACGGAACGATCAGGTCGACCTGGTCTACGTGTGTGACCCGGACAGAAAACGCCGTAACACTGCTGCGGAACGGGCGGGCGGCGCACAACCCGTGGGCGACTTGCGAAAAATTCTGGATGACAAGTCGATCGACGGTGTAAGCATCGCGACTCCCGATCATTGGCATGTGCCGGCGGCCTTGTTGGCGCTCGAGGCAGGCAAGGGCGTCTACCTGGAAAAGCCCTGTTCGCACAACGTCCGCGAAGGGCGTTTGCTGGTGGAGGCGGTTCGCAGGACTGGTGGGATCCTGCAGCACGGAACGCAGGCCCGCAGTGATCCGGGATTTACTGAGGCCGTCGGAATGCTACGTCAGGGCGTGATCGGAGAGGTCCTGGTGGCGCGGGCCTGGAACATTCAAAGACGATCTGCGATCGGGAACGGGCAGTCGGGACCTCCGCCAGCGGGGCTGGATTATGACACCTGGGTGGGCCCCGCACCGATGATTCCCTTTCAGGCAAATCGACATCATTACAATTGGCACTGGTGGTATCACTATGGCACAGGTGACCTCGGGAATGATGGAGTGCACGAGTTTGATATGGCGCGGTGGGGCCTGGGGGTCACCGGCCACCCCAGTCAGGTGGCGGTGATTGGCGGTAAATACTTTTTTGATGATGATCAGCAATTCCCGGACACGGTGACTGCCACATTTGAGTACCCTGGCGACGGGGCGGTGGGGCATCGCAAACAGCTGGTGTTTGAGATGAGGATTTGGTGCACGAACTATCCCCACCAGGTCGATGGTGGCGTTGAGTTTTACGGTACTAAAGGCAAGTTATTTGTCAGCCGACGGGGGAAGTTTCAAGTCTGGGGTGAACGCAACCAGAAACACGCGGCGACGCTTTCCAGGGCGCCGCAGATGAACGTCACCCGTCATCTGCAGACGTGGATTGCTGCGCTGCGTGGCGAAGGGAACCCTACGGCGAACGCGGAAGTTGCGCACCAGGCTGCAACGTTGTGTCACCTGGCAAACATCGGCTGTCGTGTGGGACGTTCGTTCGGGTTTGATCCACAGGAGGAGGCGATCATGAATGACCCGCAGGCA
>CAZITS010000980.1:0-2682 GCA_964542185.1 uncultured Pirellulaceae bacterium | reverse complement strand
TTGGTGTGGTGCTCTCCATGTTAGATGAACCGGCTTTCTGTCTCTGGACTCGATGTCGCCCAGGAACATCTTGTGATACGACATTTCCCGCCCGTTCCATTGGTACCAGTGCCGGCATCACCCGGATTGCTTCTCACAGATGGCTCCGTGCACCCACGGCTTGTAGCGCAACGTCGGATAAGAGTCTCTCTGTAAGAGAACACGGTGTCTGACCGACGGTAGAATGTATTTTGCAATCCCCCCCACCCTGCAACGACCTGACCGGGTTGGTAACAAGGAGCTGAACATGTCCGCCAGACACCGCTTGCTTCATCTACTCTGGCTGACTGCCGGACTCAGTTCTGCTGCATTTTCTGCAGACGACCTGCCTTTGCTGTCACAAAACGCCACCTACCGCCTCAGCGGTGGGGGCTACGTCTATACGGGTCAGATTCAGCCCGGCGTCAACGCGCGGGCCCTCCAGGATGGCATGGTCATGTGCCCGCTCGTCGAACCCACCGATACCGGTGACGAGTTGATCGACGGCGATCGCAGCGACGCGAGCTCTATCCACACAGCCTGGTTTTGGAACGCGACCAGCAAGATGGTCGTCATCGAAATGAAGCTACCAGGTCCCTCCACCGCCCGACGCGTACGGGTGACATTCCCGCGTAATACCAACTACCGACCGGGATCGGTTCGACTCGAGACGCGTGCCACCGATGGCGCGTGGCAAGATCAGGGACGTCAATTTGTCCATCGCGACCGTGACCCCGTAGAGCAGTCACCGCGGGAGACAACGTTCGAATTAAAAGAAGTGCGCTGCCGCATGCTGAAGTTCACCATCGGGGGAAGTCGGCAACACGTAGGCGTCACAGAAATTGAAGTTTGGGGGACCGGACCTACCGCCGCGGACCGCCGCGGTCTGATCCGGTCCGAACCGCATGCAGAAAACGTCGAGCGGCCTGTGGCACGCGTCCCGGCAGGGGCCGTGCGTCTCTCCGCCGCAGCGCAGGTACGCCTGGAGACCAGCCATGACCTCAGCGGCGGCGCACCCGCGGACCTGACCAATGGCAAACGGGACGCGGGCATCCGGGTGGGCACCCCACCGCACCAGCACATCACGGTCACCGCCACGCTCGACCTGAAAAAGACCTACCACATCGATTCCGTGTACGTCTGGATGCCCGGTGGGCGTGGCACCGCAACCGGCCACGTACACGAGATCAGACTGGCCGTGAGTCCCAGTGCCAGGTATCGCGACTGGTCGGTACCAGCCGGTCCGCTGGTACCCGCCTACTGGCCTACCGATGACGCGCCACGTCCCTACCTGATTCCCGCCGACGGAGTGAATCTACCAGGCCGCCGCGTGCGGGTGACCGCCTATCTGTCGGGGCTCGGCGGTCTCACGTCGGTGCTGGGTCTCGGTGAAATCGAAGTCTGGGGCCGTCCGACCGACGATGTCCATCCGGACAGCCCGCGTCTGGAACTGAACCCGATCGCCATTCAACGAGAACCCGTCGGCCGCCTGGCACCGCGTTGGCAGGCGCTGCGGCAACAACGGATTCGCGGGATCTGGATCGGCGGCAACCTGGACGAGCCCTTCGGCGATACGAACACCACCAAAGGAAAGCAGCTGGCCGCGGCCGGCTTCAACACCGTGGTGCTCTACAACAGCGTCGATCTAAAAAATCGCTCGACGGCGCCCGAACTGGCCGATCGCGTTGCACGCAATGTCACTGAAGCCCATGCGCACGACATGCTATTGCTGGCTAAATGGCAGTTCGGCAGCACGCACGAAGAGCCCTATCGTCGTTTCCGCGGTGCCAACGGGGTTGAGCACGCGCTGTCCTGCTGTCCGCTGCAGCCAGACTATATCGAGCGTCACGTCGGCCGCTGGGCCGTCCGCTGTGCGAAGCTCGGTGCCGACGGTTTTACCTTTGACACTGAAATGTACGAGTCCGACGGTACCCATTACCCCGGCGCCTGTTACTGTGATTCCTGTTTCCGGAAGTACCTCCAGTCGGCCAGCACCAACTGGCAGTACCACGATCGCAAAATCGCGGCGCAAGATCGCGGAAAGTGGATTGCCGCCAACGATGCTGAGCAGCACTACCACAAATACCAGCGGCATCTGCTGATCGATCTGTTCGATGACATTCGCGCGCGCTGTGCAGCCATCAATCCCGACTACCTGTTTGCCTATGCACCCTTTGTGGGCTATCTCAGCGGCCTGACTCACGGGCTGGGTACACCCGACCGACCAGCCCTGGTCTGGTCGGAGCACGAATACACACACGGTCCGAATTCGCGGACGGTCAATTACCTGAGACAGATTCAGGATGACGGGTTACCGGCGTTCTACGCCAGTGGCCACATGCTCTGGTATCAGGACCCCGCCACACTGGCGGACAATCTGGTGGCAGCAGCCCTGCACACAGACGGCTGGTGGGCATGGTACGGAACGGCGCTGCTCACGCATGTGGGGCGGGACAACCCCGAGGCTTTCAAGTCGCCCTACGGCCGCGCGGCGGGGAGCACTGCAATGGACTATCTGCAGGCCATCCGGGCTGCCCACGACCGTCTCGACAAACTACTCAAACTGCCACGCGCCCAGTGGCCGCGCGCTAAACTTTTCGCCGACCTGCCTGTCACCAACCCCTAAGCGACTGCAGCTGCTGGCACAGCGGATACCCAGTGACG
>CAZITS010000979.1:0-2693 GCA_964542185.1 uncultured Pirellulaceae bacterium | reverse complement strand
CTCGAGATGGCCAGTCCGGAGGCGGAGACCATTGCACGCTATGCGCCACGAGATCCGGAATCGGGTTGCGTGCCGTGGGACTGTACACGATGCCATCGGGAATACCGGTAAACATTCGAGAAAAGTACGTCGTTACGATGCGGCCGTTTGATAACACCACACTGCGTGGATTACCGCAGTGATGGTCCCAACTAAACCAGCTCAGAATGATTGGGTGATCCGCGTCCCAGGTGCGACCACCATCGCGACTCGCGATCGCCTGTACGCCATAGGGAAATTGCCGGTTACCGTAAAGGAGCAATAGTCGGCCGTCTGAAAGTCTTAGCGGGTACCCGGGAATCCGTGCCGAACCGAAACCGTCAATGCGACGTGGTGCTGTCCACGTTGCACCCGCGTCAGCAGATTCAATCAGACCAATCACCCCAGGACCATCAGCGGGACTCGCAGCCAACGTCACGCAACCGAACAGTTTTCCATCGGATAGTTCCGCGAGATTGACATCGCGCCCCGCAGCGATCAGCTGGGGCGCGCTCCAGGTACGTCCCATGTCCCTGGAACGGAACAGAAACGCTCTCTCGTCAATCTGGCCCAGGGTCGTTCCCTCGAGCTTGAAAAGGCGCAGTCTGGCCGTAACGACCGGCCCCTCAATCGCTGTCAAATCGAATTGCAGATACCCTTTCTGCTGCTCATCCAGCGGACGGTTCGGATTGGAAATCCACATCCGCTGGATGTCCAGATGGGGCCCTGTCTCGTTGTTTTCGTCGCTGTGACGACCGCCACGTGTCAAAGCATCGTGGGTCGGCTGCAGGGTCACTGACTTCGTCTCGTCCCCCGATTGGAATTCAACAAGCAATTCCGGCGCGGGATAACCTTGATGTTCCTTGGTCGCGTAATAGAGTTGCGCCTGACGCGGATTCGAGGCCGCGCCAAAGAGCCGGAGATCAAGAATGTCGTTGCTGTCCGCATTCAAAACGTCAACAAGTGTCGAGGAATTCATTTCAACCACGGTGCCACCTGTGGATTCCGTTTCCACAAGAGATCCGGCCAGCTGGTCATAAGTCTCAGGTGCATTACTCCAGGTGATGGTCGATTCCTGCCACATCCCATCCGCCCCATCGCTGGCCACAGCAACCTCTACTTGAGGTGCCCGTAGAGTCGCATGCGCCGTGCAAATGACGTCACCACTGGAGAGCTGATGGGGGCCATTTGAATCACCAAAGCGAATCGTCGCCCGGTACCCGTCCATTTCTGTTGCAAGTTTGAGTGGACTGGGTTTCCAGGACCGGCCACCGTCGATGCTGCGGTACATGTGATGATGCGCGAGTAGTAATGTCCCATCTCGCAACACGGCCAGTTGATGCGCCGGGCCAGGTAAACGCTGCGCACCCGCAGTCAGCAGGATGCGTGGCCGACTCCAGGTAACTCCACTGTCCGTCGACCGGCTCAAAGCAACCGCCCCTTCATGCAATTGCGTGGCCAGCAAATCGCCACCGGGCAGCAGAGCCACGCAGGGCTTGTGTCCGCCGCGGGATCCAATTTGCGAACGGAGCACGCGGCGTTTCTTTGTTAACCAGATCTCCTGGAGTTCAACCGAGTTGTACCCCGAATACTGGCGTTTCTGAGCTGACCGCGGAATCTCCAGTATGGGCATACTTTCGCGCGGCGCCGTCAGGGGCGCGGGTCGCGGAGGCCAGTCCACCGGCCAATTGTCCGGCACGCGCCAACGAACACAGTTTCCGACAACATCACGGCCTGGTCCCGCTGGACTGCGAAACGCGCGAACATAAAACCCCGATACGATCGTATCGTCTGGCAGCACAAGACTCCGCGGATGCCCGCAGTACGCATCAAAACTATTCCAGGCAATCCAGATCGGGTGATCGACATCCCATGTACGGCCACCGTCAACGCTGGCGATCGCCTGGACTCCGTGAGGTGACTGGCGGTGTGTATAGACAATAATCATTCGTCCATCGCGAAGACGGATCGGGAACCCGGGACTCTGTGCCATCCCCAGGAGCTGGCGCGGACTGGTCCAGGTACGTCCCCGGTCATTGGACCTGGCAACCGACAACACAACTCCACCCTCACCAGCCCACTTTCCGCGAAATTGTGTTCCTTGACGCAGACAGGCAAACAAGTGGTCGCCAGGGAGTACGGCGAAATTCGCTTCGCTGCAGTAGTCCGCAATCAGCGTGACATCACCCCAGGTACGTCCACGATCGGTCGATCGGATCAGCCACGCCTGCCCGTGTCCCGGTCGCACCGAGCAGTAGCATCCGCACACCACAGTGCCGTCCGACAGTTCATGTGGTCCACTATTTTCACCCCAATGAAGTTGAAATCGCTTGCCTGCAAACGTCATTGACGCGTTGACCGCACATGCCTGCCAGGTCATTCCTTCGTCGGTACTGCGATACATCTTCGATTTGTATCCCAGTAGCAACGTTCCATCCGACAGGGCAGAAAAGACCGCCGCACGCCCTGGCAAGACTTCCTGGCCAGGTCCCTTCACGACCAGTGGCGCGGACCACGTTCGTCCCTGGTCTTTCGACCGGCACACGGCAATCACGCCACGGTGCTGCTGCGTGGCCAGCAAATCACCATTGGGCAGACGCCCCAGACACGGCTTCTGACCACCGCGCGGACTGATTTGCGATCGAATCGCCGCCTGCTTGCGGACGACGAACATC
>CAZITS010000978.1:0-2697 GCA_964542185.1 uncultured Pirellulaceae bacterium | reverse complement strand
ACTCGGGTCCGATCTTGAGTCCACGGCCCGCCGCGCCATAGCCGGCGGTCAACTTGCCCTGCCTGACTTCGGCGGCGCTGCCGAGCGAGGAAATCCAGACGTTGTCACAAACGCGCGGTCTGCCGTTCTCGCCGCGCATCGCCTGGAGCAGTGGCGCTGTTCGAGGATCCATGCCAATGTGGTCAAACGTCCGGATGTGGGCATGTCCCTGCATATTGGACTGGCCAGCCAGAATATAGACCTTGAGAGGTTCCGCACGGGTACCAGCAGGGCAACTGCAGAGTCCCATCAGGGCGGTCAACAGTATCACGGTTGATCGTGGCATCGCGTGCTCGTTCCTGGCAGGTGTGATCGATGTATACGTCAGTCAACCAACTTCCGTGATTCCGCCCAGCTGGTCAACACCGTGTGCCTGGTCCGCCCAGAGCGTTACCTACCAGCCAGCCAGTTTTCGCATGTTGGATATCGCAGGCATTCTGGCCGGGGCAGCTACCCGTGCCAGTGGCCCGATCGGCGCGGCAGTGCAAACACGGCGGTCATCACCCGATGTCGGGCGGCAGAAACCGTCTGCCTCTAGTGTAACCTGCCCGTGTTGCCCGCCCGCGTTGCCTGCCCCGGGGGTTTCTGGTCCACCGAGTTCTGGGCCACTTCGTGTCCCGACTCCGTGGGCAAGGCCTCCACCCGCTTCATCGCGGATCACCTTGTTTGGCTCGCGTGGGCATTGCAAGCGGCCAAGTGCCCCCATCAGTTCAACAAACCCACATCAACGACGTCCCCTGGTTTCTGCAAGATCGCCAACGGTTTCTGACCGTAAAACGCGGCCCACCCCGAGTAGGTGCTGGGAGGTCCGACCACGAGATCCGTTTCCGCAAGTCCATAAAGATCTTCAACAATGTGACCGGAACCCCAGTGAACCTGCAAATCACTGAATTCCGCTGGTTCCGGCTGCGAGTCACTACAAACGAGAAATGACACGCGCCGACCGGGCAACTGCTCCACAATGTTCCGCATCGTCCGGTAGTAATCGTGTGTCGAATAGTAGTAACGGCCGGCTTCCCAATCCGCGTAATCTCCCTGTCGAATATGAACGCCCACGACCACATCCGACTTCTCTCGACTGATTGTCAACAAACGATGAATCGCAGCGCGGCGGCAGGAATCAACCTGCAAGTGCGTCCTGACCTGATCCGCATGCTTCTGCAGCAGCAACTCACTGCGAAACTCCCAGCCGGAAACCAGCAGTGGGGGCCTGGCTCGCGCCAAGCGGGCAAACGTCGCGTCCATCAGATCACACTGCTCCGGATACCTGATTCGCAGGACGCCGAAAGGATAGCGTTTCAAGCCCACAGCCCAGAGCGACTTGGTGATCCGGCTGATCGTCTGGGCAAGACAGACACGGGTCAATCGTGAGGGACGTTTCAGCACTGCACCTGCTGGTGGATAACGACACCATACATCATCCGCAATCGCCGGAAAGAGATGCGCGTACTCACACATTGCGGGATTCAGCAACGTGACACCATACTCGCGCGCCGCGGCAATGAGGTGCGCGTAAACCAGCAACCGATTTCCCAGTTGGCCGTATCGCAGTGCGTTGACAATCATGTCTCTCATCTGCCCATTCGAGCAGGAACCGGTACTACGAGACAAACCGCCGAGAACCCACAAGATTGCGAATGCGGGCGGCACTCAAATCCAGAAAGCCGTTGCCAAAGGACGCTATTGAAAACACGCTCGCCACGCCCGGCAGGAGAACAATATTGCGAATCGGTGTGTTTTGCAACAGCGCAGCGCGGCGTGCAGCCCAAGCGAGTCGGACTACCGCAGCGGTCGCTCCACCAGCAGCTCCCCACGTTGTGGATCGAAAAGGTACTTGTGACCTTCGGGAAGCACCGGCAGTTTAATCTTGTTGAAGGCAACGATTTGCGTCATGAACGCGTCATGCGATTGGGGAAGCCTGCCGTGGGTCGCCCGATAAAGATCCATGGCGTGCTTCAACTGCACGTCAAAAGCCAGCCTTTCTTTGGTCGCAACCAGGGATTTGAGCGGTTCGACGACCAGGCCCGAGCGGTTGTCCAGAGAACGGCTCCGCTGGCCCACACCGACCCCAGCAACCACGCGCTCGGTAGCGCCAGAGCGCTCGGCAACAGGCGCGGTAACGGAATCGGCGCCAGTCGCAACGGTACCACCAGCCCTCTTTGCAGACGCCGGCGCAGAGGGGCGGCAGGCAGTGCAGATCAGCAGGCAACAGAGCCCCACTTGTACCAACCCGCGCATCGCGCATCTCCCGTTGCTGAACCACCTGAATTGTTACCAACCTCAAAACCCAACCGACCCGCTTCCCATCCTAACACGAGTGGCTGGCGTGACTGAAATGACGTTACCTGGCGATCCGCTATCAACCACCGCCTGACCCTGCGCAAACAGCAGCAGCCAACGTCGACAGGTCAATACCCGTCTACAACAACATCGTGAACTGTCACGCACTTGCTACCTGTCGGGAACGTCGAACGCGTCGGCGACCAGGCCGGCCACTTTATGGATAGGCCCAACTACAGCAGACATTTTCCCTCGGCGAGATCAAGAAATAGCCCCCTGGCCCTGCCACGCGCAGACTGGCGCAGCTCCTGTTACAGGTTCTGGCCACAGGCGTTTTGCACACACGCACCCCTTGAATTGGTGATGTTGCCTTGTAGG
>CAZITS010000977.1:0-2707 GCA_964542185.1 uncultured Pirellulaceae bacterium | reverse complement strand
GCCGCGCCTGTCCAGACAGATCAGCTGCCAAGATCCTGGGGCACCTCACCATCGCCGGTGCGTTCGCCGCCCAACACCCAGGAGAGGTTAAAGCGGGCCACTTGCGATCCCCCCTTGGGCCCACCCTCAAAATGCAGGAAGACCCACCCTTCGCTGGCTGTTCCTGGACGCCCAGCAGCCAGGGACGAATAGGCGCTGCGGCCGGCATAGATCAGGCGTTTGACGGGCCACGTGCGACCACCGTCGAAGCTCGCCCAGACCGTGCCGTGATCTCGCCCTTTCGCGCTATCGCAATTACTGTACACCAGGATATCCCGTCCCTTCACCGGTAAGCGGGCCAAACCTCCCATGCAACCATAGTTGGAGTTTTGTGGGCCATCCGGGAGCGCTTTGCAAAACAGCAACCCTTGCCAGCTCGCACCGCCATCGTCACTCCAAGCAGTCCACCGCCGCAGAGGACTGACACCATTCGGTGCCCAATGTCGGCGCGAGTTGTAGTACACGCGTCCATCTGACAATTCCGCCAGTGTTGCCTCTCCCGTGCCATTCGCGGGGAACGGTTCACTCGTGCGCCATGTTTCTCCACCGTCGTCACTGTACACGGCGTTCGTATAGTGCTCCGGCCACTTGCTACGGTCATTACGGCCAGCATAAAACCTCGAGGGCCGCAACAGTCGCCCCTTATGTTTGCCATGCCGCAGTGTGATGCCGTGTTCATTCATATGCATCGAAGGCGCATTGCCTTTGCTATCCGGATGAACTTTCACTGGCTGTTTCGACCAGGTGCGACCGTCGTCTCGACTCCGATAGACAGTCAACGGTGCCGGCGGATGCCGCGCTTCGACAAAAGCCAGAATGTCGCCGCTGGCCTCATCAACGGTCGTGCCGCCCCCGTGAAACCCTGGACTGGCGATCGTAATCGCCTTCCCCCATGACACTCCACCATCTTCACTACGGCGAACACGCACACTTTTGGTCCCCCAGGTCGCCAACACGCTGCCCTTCAGAGTCACTACGACATTTGGAAACCGCTCGTCGCTAAAGACCTGGTGCATCTCCAGCCGCGGCTTCGCCAGAAACGGCTGCAACGAGCCCTCGACAACCTGATCTGCCGCCGCCACACGCCCCAAAAGACAGATCCCCATGACCAACCATCGCCATCCTTGCATCACCCACCATCTCGTGTCCCCGCTGTTTAACATGCTCATCACCCCTGTCTGGTTACCTTGCAGAATTACCTGCCTGCGCACACATGGCGCCAACGGGCATACACGCTTTCCTGAACTCGTCCACGCGTCCTGTGTAGCCTCTCTGGTCCCGCAACTCAAGCCTGGCGGCCGATAGACACTGCCTGGGCAACTCATAAAATACGGCCTGGCACCACCGTGTTCCCCGGCTTTCCCACACGGATCGGAATTCCACCGTGGTCAGACCCACTCCCACACTGTCGACTGAAAGTTTTGCCAGACGGCAAGCCAGATTCCATCGTTCCGTCTATGCCAGCACCCCGTTTCGCTTTGACGACGTCATGACGCGATTCTGGAAACCACCCGTGGGCTGCGTTGCCCACGACCACTGCCTGGTACGCGCCGCTGAACGCTGGCACCTGTTCGTCCTCAGCAACCGGCTTGAGGACCATCACCACCTCGTCAATGCCGTCCGCTCCGGACGCTGGGACGACGCGGAGCTGCATCCCTATACCGTGGGCGACCGTCATCTCAACGGGCCAAGCCTGCTCGATCTCCGCGAGGTCGGCCGTGTGCTTACGTCCCCATATGGGGAGTGGGGAACCCTGGCACATACGAACAGTTATGTCTTTCCAGTAGGTGACCGCTGGGCCAACTTGCACTGCGCGATGAGTCCTCGTGGTCAACGCCTCTGCATTGAATGGTCGCCCGATCTGCAGAACTGGACCGCCGATACGGCAAATCCCCTCTGGGCACCACCCGAGTGGGCCGGTGGCACCACTGTCTGCAAAGCACCTTGCGTCGTCGAACACGAGGGACGCTGGTATGTTTACTACAACTTGAACCTCGCCGAGGGTACCTCAACGGTCTCGTTGATCAGCACGAGTAACTTCCAGTCTTTTCATGACCACGGTGTCCAGATCAAATTTCCGAACCACTATCGTGGTACTCAGGGCTGTGAATCTCCCACTGTTTTCGTCCGGAAGGGGCTGTGGCACTTGATGGTCGCAGCAGGTGACTCCTGGTGGCACGCCATCAGTAACGGTCCGGAAGGGTTCATGCGTCCGCAAGGAATCCGCTCCGCCACGGCGGGGGGGATCTATGACATGGGCCCTTTTCATGTCGCGAAAGTCTTTGTCCACGAGGACCAATGGTGGATGACTTCCAGTTACAAAGCGGAACACCGTCAGCAATCCCGCCTCGCGGGAGCCGCCACCTTCCGCGGCGAGACAGCGGACGAAGCAGGACTCTGCGCGGGGCTCTACCTGACACGTATCCAATGGGACCACGACCGCCCCGTTCTCTGCAAGCCGGCACTTGACGAAATCCCCTGACGCATTCGACAGACAACTCCCTTTCATTGCGACCCGTTGCCGTTGGCACATCACTTCACTTCACTGAAACATCACGCGAGCCAATCTGATGCCTCTGTTCAAGCACTCCACTACACCCGCGCTGGGTGGCTTCTGCGTGCTCCTTGCGACCACCCTGTTCACTGCCACCCCATGCACCGGGGAACC
>CAZITS010000976.1:0-2707 GCA_964542185.1 uncultured Pirellulaceae bacterium | reverse complement strand
TTGCTTGGATCAGATGACGCTGGCAAGCAGGTCACGTTGTGGATTTGTTTGATGTATCCAGGGTGCTTTTACGTGGTTGGTTGACATGAGAAACCTGGTGCTACTGTACGGCTGGTTGATACTGGGCAGCGTAGCTTCCGCGGACTGGCCTCAGTTTCGGGGACCTGACGGCCAGGGGCATGCGGAGGCTGTCGATTTGCCCACGAAGTGGGATGAGGTGCGGCATGTCCGCTGGAAGAGGCCCGTTCCGGGCCACGGTTTATCCTCGCCGGTTATTCGCGGTCAACAAATCTGGATGACCACGGCGCAGGAAGGAGGCCGTTCCCTGCAATCGCTCTGTTTCGCCGCGGACTCGGGAGATCTTGTACAGGAGGTCGAGTTGTTCCGCGCAGCAGAAGCGGGCCCTTTGCATGCGAAGAATTCGTACGCAACGCCAACTCCGGTGATCGATGCTGCGCGAGTTTATTTCCATTTTGGAATGCGAGGTACTGCTGCTCTGTCGCATCAGGGAGAGGTGCTCTGGAAGAACGATCGGCTGCGTTATCACCAGCCGTATTCCGCGGCAAGTTCCCCGGTGCTGTTCTCTGATCGCCTGTTCTTGACCTGTGATGGCGGTGACGAGCAGTTCGTGGTGGCATTGAGTAAGCAGAGTGGAAAAGTAATCTGGTCGACACCACGCGCACACAACGAAGCGGCCCGGGTGCGATCAAGGACGGAGGCGCGCCGAGGGTACGCGACGATGTCGTATTCCACGCCGCTGGTGGTGCGTGCTAACGGTGAGTATCAGCTTGTCAGTCCAGGTGCGGATGTCGTGGCGGCCTACGATGTGGAAACGGGAAAAGAGCTCTGGTGGTACGGTTACGACGGATTTTCATTGGTCGCTCGGCCGGTGTTTGGTCATGGGCTGGTCTATGTCGTGGGAGTTGTCGAGCAAGGCCGGCATGAACTTTACGCCATCCGCCCGGAGTCACGTGGGCAGCTGAAGGAAGAAGATTTGGCCTGGCGTTTAACGCAGAATTGTCCACATGTTCCTTCGCCATTGCTGATCGGCGGCTATCTCTATTTGATCCGAGATAACGGCGTGGCCAGTTGCGTCGATGCGAAGACTGGCGGAATTCAATGGCAACAGCGTTTGGGTGGTAACTATTCGGCCTCACCCATCTATGCGGATGGCAAGATTTATTGTTTTAGTGAAGAGGGAAAAACGACCGTCTTGCTTCCCGGCCCTGAATTCAAGCAGCTGTCAGTCAATCAACTTGCGGGGAGGATTTTGGCATCACCTGCGGTTGCGGGAAAGGCACTGATTATTCGCACCGATACGCATCTTTACAGCCTGCAGAAAGAAAAGTAACGGCGTGATGCTTGAGTTGCCGCGTGTGTGCCAGGTAGCAGGGTCAGGCCGAGCCTGATTCGAGAGTCTCTGCAGGCGGTCGCTTCGCAGGAATGCTAGAGGGCCTTGAACCGCAGTGTTGGCCACGCGGGACTAGTTATCAGTGGATGCGAGTTGCCGACGCCAGATTGCGTTATTCATGCTGATGATTCGGGATGGCGCCTTCGATGAGATAGATGACATCTTCAGTAATGTTGGTTGCGTGGTTGGCAATCCGTTCGAGGTGGCAGGATGCCGAGAACAGGTGGAGTGCGGATTCAATGCTGTCCGGCTGCGACCGCATGGTTTGGACAGTCTGCTCTTTCAGGAAGTCAGGAAAGACATCGCTGCGATACGCACGGACCGTTTCCATCGTGGCGTGATTCCAGTACGCGTTCGCAACGCACTGACAGAGATGGGCTGGCGGGTTCCTAGGTAACAGGAAGTTGTACGGTAAAAGTGCTCCCTTTCGTTGGCCGACTCGTGACAGTTACATTGCCTCCGAAGGCCTGGGCGAGATGCTTGACAATGGCGAGGCCGAGACCGGTGCCACCGAGTTCTCGCGAACGCGCTTTGTCGACTCGATAGAATCGTTCAAACACCCGTGTGAGATGCTCTTCGTCGATTCCGATCCCGCTGTCACGTACGTCCATGCAAATGGTTGAATCCTGCTGCCGCAGGACAACTGTTACTTCGCCACCTTCGGGAGTGTATTTGATGGCGTTGCCTATCAGGTTGTTGATGATTTGTGCAAGGCCTTCTTCATCCGCCTGAATTCGCAAGTTGTGTTGAATGTTGCTGCAGGATAGATGGATGCGTTTCAGGTTTGCGGCGTCCTGATTCTCGGCGATACATGTGGTCACAACGTCGGCGACATTGACGGTTGCAATGTCGTATGTCTGCCGCCCTGATTCGATGCGCGAGAGGCTGAGGAGGTCCTGAATCAAGTTGTTGAGACGGTCCGCTTGTTCCTCAATTCGCTGGAGAAATGTCCCTCGATGTTCTGGATCATTGACTGCGCCTGCACTTAGTGTTTCAGCATATGCTCGAATGGAGCTGAGTGGCGTTTTTAGCTCGTGGGATACGTTGGCGACGAACTCCTGTCGCATCGATTCCAAACGGCGCAGATCGGTGACGTCATGCAACACCAGGATGACACGTTGGGGGGATGTGTCAGGTAGCGGGGTGGATTGAACGTCCAGGACGCGACGGTTTTCACTTCCGCTGTGAAACTCGAGCTCCGCTCGCTGCAGAGATTCTGTTGCCCTGGTGTCTGTCACGAGCTGTTGCAGCATGTGGTGTCTAACAACTTCCAGCAATGACAATGACTCAACATCA
>CAZITS010000975.1:0-2709 GCA_964542185.1 uncultured Pirellulaceae bacterium | reverse complement strand
ACGCTTTCGCAACCACGCATATGCATGGTAGTGCTCGTCGTCCAGGACGGCCAATCGGTCCACCTGGCCAGACTGCGTGGTGACCGCGTCGCGCCACTGCAGCGGCTCTTCGACAGCCCAGACATCCCATTTCTGAAACATCTCCAGCTTACGAATTGCCGTAGCGCGGTCCCACGCTCCGTTCGCATCGACGAACACGCGTGCCTCAGAACCCATCTTGCGGCGAAACAGTCGCAACCGCTGTTCGTCCATTTCATCCCCCACCTTCAACTTGAACTGCCGTATTCCCAGCCGGCGATAAAGCCACATCAGGGCTTTCATTTTCCGTACTCCACTCATGCCAATCGACGCCGAGTAGGTCAAAGGTTCGAGCGACGGAGCGCCAGACCAACGTGCCAATGGCTGTTCTACCTGCTGGGACCAGAGATCCGCCGCGGCGGTATCTAACACACAGAGCGCACAGGAAGGAAATGGACCAGTATGGGATTGCAACAACGCCAGACGCTGAGCAAGTTGTTGTTCTGGATCAGGAGCCCGCCAATCGAATGCAGCGATTAACCACTCGGCATCCGCCAGGATACTCTGACAGGTCTCTCCGGTGACGTAGGTCCGCGGCACTGCTTCCCCTAGACCGACGCGTCCTGATTCGTCACGCGCCACACAGATGACAGCCCGCAAGCCGCGGTGCTGGTGCGCCGCGTGGCCGTATTGAAACCGATACGGTAATGCGATCTCGCGCAACTCAAACTCACACAGAGTGGCCACACCTGCACGCTGCCTTTCCAGAAGAATCCACTTTCCAGAACGAACCACACCTGACACCGTCAGAGCACTTGTTCTAGCATGTTTTGGAGATAAATTCCGGTTTACCCTGACGTCCTGCGCACCCCGAAAACACATCTCAGAAGCGAGCGGACGTGGCACCTCATCCAGTCAGCGACTTCAACGCCAGCAACAGGGAGGTGACCAGCAGATAGCCCCCCAGAAACCGCTTGACAACAGGCACAGGGACCCGAGTCGCCAGGCGACCACTGCCGAATGCCGAGATGGTCGACGCCACCGCAATCACTCCACCAGCCTGCCAGTTTGCCGTCTGCGCGATTCCATGCAATACCAGCCCTGGTACCGCGGTCGCTCCCATCACCAGTATCGAAGTGCCGATGGCCCGTTTGACGGGCATGTGAAAAGCGATCATCAAGACAGCCCCAATAAAGAGCCCTCCGCCTCCTCCCATGACCCCCATGATCAGCCCGATGACGATTCCCAGTACGATCACAAGTGGGAGCGGCGGCTGTCGCGTGGACCTGGCAGTCTCCTGTTCCATGCTTCGTGAGAGTGTAATCCGCACCCCGGCTGCAAACAGAGCCACCAGCATCACCGTTTGCAACCAGGCATCTGGTACACCTGCCGCCAGGTGATGCCCAGCAAGCACACCCGCTATGGCGGGCAACGCCAAAGTGGTCGCCATACGCTGGTCGATGAGTTGCCGCCGCCAGTACGGAATCACGGAAGTCGCCGAATTCACCAGTGTCACCAGAAAAGTCAATCCAATCACTTCCCGGATCTCAAGACCGACCATCAATAGTCCTGAGATGAGGATGGACATGCCCGATGCGCCCGTCAATCCGGTCAGGCCGCCGGTGGCCAATCCAATCATCACAAGCAGCAATACTTTTGCAGCAGAATCGACTTCCATTAGAGTTTCTCCTGAAAACTCGCCCAGCGATGATCCGGAGATCACGCGCTGGCAGCCTGCTTCACGTGCCACCGTACCCGGAAGCACTGCTGCCAACCAGAGCGACTGAAAACAGTCCGGAACCCGCAGGACCCCAGCTGGTTACAGACCACATCAGCTTGCGCCGCGGACGAACTGGAAAATCCAATTCAACTTGTCTTCGCGAGGAACGGTCTTTACGATTGAGATTAGTGGCGTCTGGCAAAGTGCCAGACGCAGCGCCACGCCACCGCATACCTGCATACCACAGGTGGAACCATGCTTTCGATCTTCGATCGCAGCGGAAAATTCCCACGCCGTCGACTGCTCACTGCCGGCAGCCTCGGACTGGGCAGTCTGTCACTCCCCGCGCTCCTGGCGGCCCGCGGAGCCCGTCAACGTGCACCCCGTGCAGTGACGGGAAAATCAGTGGTTTTCCTGTTCCAGCAAGGTGGACCCAGCCAGTTTGAAACCTTTGACCCCAAGGTCGCTGCACCGACTGCTGTGCGCACCATGACTGGCGTCATTCCTACTCGGCTCGCCGGCGTCCAGTTCGGTGATAGCCTCTCGCGGCTGTCCTTGCTGGCAGACCAGCTAACCGTGGTACGATCCTTCCAAACGAACAATGGCGGACACAATATCCAACCAATTGTCGGCCCGGATTCGCTGCAGACAAACATCGGCGTACATTACGCCAGGGTCGCTGGCGCCACCCATCCAAGGACGGGGATGCCGACCAATGCAGTACTTTATCCTGCCGCCGTCAATGCCCAGGTCCCTGGTCCGATGGCGCGCGGCAACCTGGCTTCTACGGGTTCTTACAGCTCAGCCTGGGGGCCATTCGTCCCGGGTGGTAACAGTCAATTGCAACGGGACATGACGCTGGCGATCGATCGCAATCGCTTCTTCACGGACCGCCGCCACGTCCTGGACCAGCTTGACCAGCTCAACCGCAAATGGGACGCCACTGGTCAACTGGCAGCTACCGACGAGTT
>CAZITS010000974.1:0-2715 GCA_964542185.1 uncultured Pirellulaceae bacterium | reverse complement strand
GCTCGACGGAAAGCCCGTGATAGGTTACCGCCTTGACTTCGTTGGCGAGCTGGTGCCTGGCTTCGTCTACAGGTTCCCCCCACACGCTGCCCTCGAGTCGCGTTGCTGACACCTGGACGTCAAATTTTCGAAAAAGCACCTGGTCGGTCTCGAAAGCGTACAACAGTGCATTGAGCCAATCGACGAGCAGGTAGGGGTGACTCGCCGCCTGGAGTGCAAACTCCTGCTGGTTCCGTGGCACCACGTCCAGCGGGTTACGCACCAATTGCGCGAAGAGACCCCGTGCTGCCTCATTGAACAATTCACTGAGGGTAGCAGCCTGTACCCGCAATCCCAGGTCGGCGGTGTGATCAAAGACTTCAAACATGGCCGCCTGCACTCCGTCTCCGCTACTGCGCAAGTGCAACAGCATTTGCGACACCACAACCCAGGATACCTCGCAGGGTCGCCCGTCAGGTCGCCGAAATCACGTCGACTCAGCAGGGTCCGCGAGCCCAACGACCCACCGACCGGTAAGCTGTCCGGCCAGCATCTGGTCGATCTGCTCAGGCAACGCGTCCAACGTCGTCAGACGTGCGACCTCTGCCAACAACGCTGGTTTCCATTCCTGCGCCAACCGCGACCACATCTGCTGGCGCCTCGCCGGCGGACACCAGGCCGAATCAATTCCCGCCAGCGTAATCCCCCGCAAGATAAACGGATAGACCGAGGCCTCCCACTCAGCGCCCCCGACCAGACCGCAAGCAGCGACACAGCCATTGCGGCGCGTCGCTTTCAGAACCGATCCCAGCGCAGCACCTCCCACAGTATCAATCGCACCGGCCCAGCGTTCACTTAGCAGAGGGCGTTTCTGTGGACCAGCCAGTTCCTCACGCGGAACCACCTGTGATGCCCCCCAGCTCCGCAACACGTCGTGCATGCCCGGTTTACCTGTTGACGCGACAACCTGGTATCCCAAACTTGCCAGCAGCAGTACTGCAAGGCTCCCGACACCTCCTGTAGCCCCCGTCACCAGGACCTCACCAGCATTCGGCAAGACGTCCTGGCGGCGCAATGCATCGACAGAGAGTGCAGCGGTCAGACCGGCGGTCCCGTAAATCATTGCCTCTTTCAGCGTGAGCTCCTGCGGCAGTGGCAGCAGCCAGTCGGCTGGGACACGGACATAACGTGACCAGCCGCCCCACCGCTGGGCCCCCAATTCATAGCCCGTTAGAAAAACTGCCTGCCCCGGACTGAACCGCGCGGAATCACTGGCTACAACTTCACCAGCGGCATCAATTCCAGGCACATGCGGAAATGCCTGTACCACCCCCGGATGTCCGCTGGCGGCAAGTGCATCCTTGTAATTCAGTGAAGAGTAGTCGACCCGGACCAGCACCTCTTCGTCGGGCAGTTCTGCAGGCGTGATCTGGTGAATCGTCTGCGACACGTCACCCGCGTCGGATTGTTCAACCCACATACACGAAAAATGCGTCTCTGACATTGTCACTCTCTCCTCAGAGCGTGGCCACTCGTCAAGCCAGCCTTGCTCACCTCGTCCTCCAGCGCAACAACACGTCGCCAATTGCGACAATTCAGCCGGCAGGTGGTTTCATTGACACTTCGAGCCAAGACGCACTAAAATTGCAGCTCATCGAGACATCCGCAACCACAACATGCCCTGTTTCTGGAAACAGAACAGGCTCTTGGGAACAGCAACAATGGGAACGAATACGATTGACCTTACTGACGATAATTTTCAATCCGAAGTCCTGGAATCGGACGAGCCCGTGCTGGTTGACTTTTGGGCGCCCTGGTGCGGCCCTTGCCGTCAGATCAGCCCAATGGTCGATGAGCTCGCTGCCGACAATGCGGGCTCTGCCAAGGTAGGAAAAGTCAACATCGACGAATCCTCCGGGGTGGCCATGAAATACGAAGTTCAGAGCATTCCCACGCTGCTGGTCTTCAAAGGTGGAGAAGTCACCAGCCGATTTGTCGGTGCCCAGCCCAAAGCCAAACTACAGGAAGCACTCGACGCCACGGGATCCTGAGCGACAACCGCCGCAATGCAGCGGCCGCAACTCCGCAGCCAACAAGCCGACGGTACAATCCGCGTTCCCATGCGGATTGGCCGCTCGGATTGGCAATGTGTTCCTGTATTCTCTTTCGGGCAGAACGCGAGGTCCCCGACCTTACGTCACGACGGGAGCGCCATGCGACCTGCAATCGATGACGCCAGGTGGATAGTCGCGTCTTGCAGCGTAAAGCGGGATTCCCCACGCTTTAGCCCTTTTCGGCTGGCGGCTACCGCCATATCCACGTCGATATGATCAATTAACTGCGTTAGGACGCGATTTGCCTCCGGTCCAGGCAAGCCCGATACGCTTTCCAGCAGATTTGCCAGGATCTCAAAATCTCCTCCTGCTCCGCTTGGATGTCCTTCGGGCTGCGCATCCCCTGGGCTGCCTGGGCGGCTTCGTGGTCCGCTTCAGCTGCACGCAACTCCGCCTTGTAACCTCTAACTACTTCCACGGCACCATCCATTAAGTCGCTTGGCACCTCAAACAGCCGTTGTTCTGCCTGGTGTAGTTTTACCCGCAGCTTGCGAAGTCGCTTCTGGGTGTCCCCTGGAGCCTTGCTCGCGGATGCCGCGCGGCGTTTGATTTCTTTGGCGGTTTCTGCCCGTACCTCCGCCCGCAGATCTGAATTCGCAAATGAGTTTGAAATCGCATCCAA
>CAZITS010000973.1:0-2717 GCA_964542185.1 uncultured Pirellulaceae bacterium | reverse complement strand
GAGGTCGCGGCGAGCCACGCGCAGATCACGTTCGAGCGCAAGCAGTTCAAGCTGATGGACTTGGGCTCGACGAACGGCACGTACGCGACGAATGGGCTCGGCTCGACGCTCAAGCTCAAGAAGAAGCGGAACCACGTGCTCAAGGTCGACCACCTCGTCACCATCGGCAGCACCACCTTCAAGTGGTGCTACGGGAAGGACGCGGAGGCGCTCGCCGACCAGGTCTCCAAGCTGCCAGCCAGCAAGCAGTGAGCGACCGACCGAGTCAATGACATCGGCAAAATCCAGGTGCTGAAAAGCCGGCGAAGGTTGGTATCCATACCGTTTGCCAATCGCCAGGAAACCTGTCGCCGTAACCCGCGAGGCATAAAGCGGTCGGGGTCCGTTCACAGCCATGATGTCACCGGCGACCTGTTCTCTCACAAATACGTCGTACGGCTGATCTACATTAAAAGCGTTAATCACCCAATCGCGATATTTTACCGCCTCACGAACTGGATAATCTGATCCATCACCTGCGGTATCGGCATACCGCGCTACATCAAGCCAATGGCGTCCCCAGCGTTCGCCATAGGCCTTCGTCTCGAGCAGGCGATCTACTAATTGCGGGAAAGCAGCCGGGTCATCATCCGCGAGAAAGTGGCTGATTTCTTGCGGTGTTGGCGGAAGCCCCGTAAGATCAAATGTTGCGCGACGTATCAGTGTGCGTTTGTCGGCGTCTGGCACAGGCACTAATTGCTGTTCGTCCAGCCGTGCCTTGATGAATCGGTCGATCGGCGTCCAACTCCACAAATCCGCTGATTTCTCGGCCGGAAGTGCGGGTCTGACAACGGGTCGAAACGACCAGAATTCAGCCGCCTTGGCAAGGGTGAGTTTGTCGGTGGAACTGTCGTCCTCCAGTTTTCTTGGATCGCTGGCACCGCCGGTCACCCATTTTTCAAGGTCCGCTATTTCACGGGCGCTAAGCTTGTCCCCGGGTGGCATTTGAAGTTCTGGATCGTTGTAACGGACCGCTTGGATCAACAGGCTCTTGCCAGCCTCGCCTGGCTGGATCGCCGCACCACGACTGCCACCACGCTGCCATCCGGCGCGTGAATCCAAACGCAGCCCGCCTTCTTGCTTCTTGGGCCCATGGCAATCCAGGCAGTGCTTGATCAACAACGGACGGACACGTAGTTCAAACAAATCGTCGTCCGCCGCGGTTACCTGCTCCACCGGCAAGCCAATCAACCACAAAATAGCTGCAGCCAACCAAACGCAGGGGCGGCACAGGAAAAATCGAAGCATACTTCACATCCGTCGTTCACAAATGCACTGGGAACGGCAACCGTTGTTCATTGGGCGTTTTCAAACGTGCTACCGCATCCATACTATCAGTCCGGTTTCTATGTGTCACCAACAACACCCCCAATCCTGTATGGTTGGCTGCCGGTCGCCAAACGCAAGAACCACTCTCGTAAATGATGGGTGCATGGTGCCGCCGTCAAACCGCTCTCTATTGTGGCCGGCCGGCGGCGCGCAGGCCCCGGCACCAGACAGACTAGAGTTCGACACGCGCCCAGTGCACGCTCAGAGAAGATTCATGCGGGCCAGCGTAAAACACCAGCAACAGCGATCCGTCGTCAAGTACCGCTGCTGACGGATGCCCGAAACTCCAGGTACCCATCGCGTCCCAGAATTCGTCGTACGTTGTTTGCGCCGCGGTTCCCTGTTCAACAGTGCCGGTACTTTCGTAAACAATCAGCTCGGTTTTGCGATTCCATGTCACACCCTGGTCCGTCGAAACCATCAGCCGAAGTGAACCGGGCGTGTGGCGATGAACATAAAACGCCAACAAGCGACCGTCAGGAAGTGGAATCGGCATCGCAATCTGCCCCTGCACACCCATCGATGTCGG
The DNA here is from genome assembly GCA_964542185.1 of uncultured Pirellulaceae bacterium. Taxonomy (GTDB): domain Bacteria; phylum Planctomycetota; class Planctomycetia; order Pirellulales; family Pirellulaceae; genus UBA9264. The sequence continues at coordinate 820 of CAZITS010000973.1, read as the reverse complement.
CGACGACCAAACCAAAGACTTGGGATCACCCCAAGCCATGTGCATTTCGATGTCTGCTTCCGCATGAATATCGTATGTCCAAAACATGGCGACCAACCGCCCGGAATGCGGACAGCATCGTTGCCTCTGGTCGTAATAAAAAATCTCTGAATTACCCGGTACTACATCAACCGCAGGTTCAAAAACCTCGCCATCCCGACTGAAGTGGGCGTAGGCAGCATGGCATCTCGGAGTCGCCTCATTCGCGGCATGACTGTATTCACTGGTGACCAGCCAACCGCGATCGTCAAGCCGGACAACAGGGCCACTCAATACCGATTGACGTTGCAAGACCCGACGGCCTGACCAACTCTGGCCACCATCACTCGAGTACTCCTGCAACAAGTGCATCGCTGGCAGCATGTCAGACTCCGAATCACGCAACACGCCATCCCCCGCGGCACGGTCAACCCATCCCAGCACGGCAAGCAAGCGCCCGTCGTCCAACTCCGCCAACTCCGCTGACCTGACTTCTCCTGGGATACCCTCAAACTGTGTTTCGAAACCGCTGCTGATCTCTGACCAGGTCGCACCCTGATCGGTTGATTTGAAGATCGCCGTATTACCGTCCGCGGAATCTTTGGCGGTACCGCGACGACACGACACCAGGAACGTACCGTCGCGCAGCTGCAAGAGTGACGTAAATGAACAAACCTGCAACGCATCCTGGACTCGGGCTGGATCGAATACGAGTCCTCTGGCAACAATCTGCATCGTAGAGCGGTCCTGTTCTGGAAATAATTGCCTTGCGGAGCATCTGCCCTAGTAAACACCGGAATGT
>CAZITS010000972.1:0-2719 GCA_964542185.1 uncultured Pirellulaceae bacterium | reverse complement strand
AACCTTCCATGCATCAAGTGTGAGCTCTTGCCACGGCGTTAACGTCCGGCTGTCTCCGGGTTGTAGTCGTCTGGTGAATGCAATACTTGAAACAAATTGCTGAACCGGTCGGTCCAGCGAATCGTCGGTTGGCCCTGCATATCAGGCACATAACCGATAGAACTGCGATCGCCAAGTTCTCGCCGCTGCTGGAGATACGCCTGAATTTCATCCAACAACGCGGTGTCTCGTGACAACAAAATCCAATCTGACGAAGCGGTGTGCAAACCGCCATTTCCAACATCAAAATGTTCGATCAACAAGGGACGCCAATCGGTGTTTTCGATCAACCCCATTACCACCGGAACGAGGTCGATGTAGCGATTGCTGATGTGAAACGCGACCACGCCCCCCGGCTTCGTGTATTGGCTGTACACTTCGAACGCCTCCGCCGTGATCAAGTGAGCGGGAATCGCATCACTACTGAATGCATCCAATGCGATAATGTCATAACATTGCTCAGGCCGGAATTTCTCATCCGCTAGCTCGCGTTCCATCTGCACTCGTGCATCGCCCAAGACAACTTCACATGTTGCGGCACTCTCTTTGAGAAACGTGAAATAGACTCCTTGAGGTCCCGAGAGACTGATCACCGCCGGGTTGATCTCGTAAAATCGGATTTCGTCGCCCTCACTCCCCAGTGCTGCAATGGTGCCGGCCCCCAAGCCCACCACTCCGACTCGCTTGGGACGATCCGGGGCGAGCAAGTCCATCGCTAATCCAATTCCACTGGTTCGCTCGTAATAGGTCGTCGGCTCATTTCTCTTGGCTCCTTGCTGCAACTGATAGCCATGGAGAATATTGCCGTTGTAGAGCGCAAATCCATGATAGCCAGGGTCTTCGCTGTAGTTCTCGGATACCGTCAGTTTTCCATAAAAATTACGTTTGATGACCAGCGAATAGGACTCGAGATCGGTGACTTGCGCCCAGGTGGCAAACGCAATGGCTCCTAAACCGAGCTGCGCGCAGCCGAGCTTGAGGAGCTGCATCCAGACGTTCATATTGTCAAGCCTCAAACTCCAACCATCCAACCATCTCCAGCCAAAGCAAGTCACCGATAACGCCAGGCAAAGCGAGGCCAATAAACCGAAGTTCAGCTCAAAATAACTGCTCAGAATCTTGCGAAATGGACTGCCTAGCGCAACCGTATCGCCCAACACTGGACAGATTAAAGCCACAAAAGCGCCACCGATGGCACCACCAGCCGCAACCATCAGATAAAACGAAGTCAACCGCCCTGCCGCCGGCTTGCGCGACACCAATTCACCATGGCAAACCATACAGACCAGAAACAGCATGGCCAGATAGACACCTGTTTGCACCTGGATGCTATCCGTCAACGCATCCAGGCTGAAATCCATCCCGGTGAAATTGCTAAATGCTCCCTCGATTTCCTTGTCCACCATTCCGAGAGAAACAAGCAGGACGGCCACAGCCGCCAGAGGCGCCCACCAGCGGCCGGAATACCACTGCTCACGGTCGAAACAAATGATGAATGTCAGCAGGTAGAGACTCAGTGGCACAATCCAGAAAAAAGGGACCACCGCGACATCCTGACAGAGGTGGTTAGTCACCGCCAGGAGCATAACCGACCCCAAGGCCGGCAGCATCAACCACGTCAGACGTGTCCCCCAGGAGGGAACTGGGGCTACTTCAGGAACTGAAGGCTCAGAGGCATCTACCTCGTCCGGATGCAGGAGCTCATGGGTTCCCGGGATTCGAGCCAGATTCAATAACAGCACTGCACTACAGAGTGCGTAGAGACAAAAAGCCCCGGACCAGACCGCACCTTGTCCATCCGTTGCGAACAGAGGTTCGACCAAGAACGGGTAACTCAGTAATGCTCCTAAAGAACCCACATTCGACAAGGCGTACAAGCGGTAGGGCGAACGATCTGGATACCGTCGTGCGAACCAGGCTTGCACTAGCGGAGCATTGGCAGCCAACACCAGATAAGGAATCCCGACATGCACTAGCAACAACAACAAGATCCTCTGAATGGCCATGCTGCCGTCGGTCGGCTTCCAGGAATCCCCTGGAACAATATTCGGCAGGCCGCTGGTACCGGTCACCAGCAAGGCCACGACAGCCAGTACCAATAGCGGTAAATGGACGCGCAATTGCCGCGACGGCTGCTTTAACGCAACCAACACATCGGCGTACGCATAGCCCGCCAGCAGCGTCACCTGAAAAAATAGCATACAGGTAGTCCAGACCGCGGGACTACCACCAAACCAGGGCAAAATCATCTTGCTGATCATCGGCTGAACTTGAAACAACAAGAACGAACCAAGCAGGATGGTAAGCGCACTCATCCAGGCAAAGCTGGCAGAATTTCGATTTGACATGGCACCTGTTCAGAGTCGATCCGACACCGGCATGAGATGAGAAGTTGATGCCGGCGACCAGACATACCGGAGTCTACCGGTGATAGCGCCCCAATCGGCAACTGGCGCACTTATCCGCTGCATAGCAACCGGTCGCCCTGCTCCCAGATCAAATGGCAGCCGGTTGCTTCCTGCGAATTATCCTAACACGCGAAAACCGCAACAGCCAGTTAAGCACGCCTGAGTACCTCTAACCCTCACATTTAACCCTCACGTTTGCATGACGTAACACACAGGTTCCCGTCAACGACTGCACGCGCAAAAGTTCCCTGCAATGAGAAACTTTGCCGTCT
>CAZITS010000971.1:0-2724 GCA_964542185.1 uncultured Pirellulaceae bacterium | reverse complement strand
ACAAAATTCACCCTCAGGCGTGAAAAACTGCAGGCGACTATTCTCCCGATCGGCGACGACCACTCGACCTCGACTGTCAACAGCGATTCCATGCGGCAAGTGAAACTGTCCCTCCTCGCACCCTGGCTCACCCCACGACAACTGAAGGTCACCGGTCGCTGAATAACGGTGGACGCAGCAGTTTCCGTATCCATCGCTGACAAACATCTCACCGTGCGCAGAAAAAGCCACATTCGTAGGGAGGTTAAACGGTCCCGCTGGCTGCTGAAGAGTGCGATAGTTTGCGTCGACAACGCCAGTGTCACTCGGTACACCTGGGCTTCCGAAAGTCACCAACCGTTCACCATCAGCCGTGCACTTGTAGATACAGTGACCTTGATCATCGGTAAGGTACAATACGTCGTCAGAGTCGATATGAATGCCGTGTGGCCGTCGAAACTCACCTTCCCCCCAGCATCGCACGTAACTCCCATCCGCATCAAACACCATGACCGGATGCTGTCCTCGATTGAAAACAAATACCCGCTCCTGTGAATCAACCGCGATGCCGACCGCCTCCCCCATGGACATGTCTGCGGGAACCTCGTGCCACGTATCCAGTGGCTGGTAGACATACTCTCCTTGTCCCACATCTTCGGGCTGGGGACGATTTTGATTCATCAGACAGCTCCCTTTCACATACACCAAGGGCACACTTCAAGCACGCTTCCCGGTTGACCTGCCGGGACACCAACGGCGCAGCGGCGCTGTAACGCAGCTGACGCAAGGCAAATTCGAGATCACGCTGCGACTGGGAACACCTACAACAAACCCGGGATCGGACGACCGGACTCAATCGTCCGTATTAATTCATTCGGTAGACCCGTTTGCAAGCGAAGTTCGCCGACATCAAACAACGTGTGCATGATTGTCGCCATCAGATTAGCAGGCCCATAGCGTTCGGTCGCAGGCCGGCTCGCATGGCGATCGGACTGCCCGAGGACCTGCCCCATGTTCAAGCCCCCTCCGGCAAACAACAAACTTGTTAGCGCGCCATAATGATCGCGACCACCATTCTTGTTGATTCGAGGCGTTCGTCCCATTTCCCCGGTGACCACCAGCAAGATCTTCTCCTGCAAACCACGCGCATGAAGGTCTTCGATAAATGCGGCCACAGCCTGATCCACTTGATGCCCCAAGGGATAAATGCCTTGCATATTCTTGGGACTGTTGTTGTTGGCATGCATGTCCCATCCACAATCCGATACTGTCACAAACCCACACCCTGCCTCACAGAGTCTGCGTGCGAGCAACATCTGACGGCCGAGCAGATTCGTCGATCGTCGCATGTCACCATACCGTTGAATATCTTGATTACGAAACACCTGTGACGTGTCGTAACGGCGAATCGTCTCTGGATCCTCGCGTTTGAGATCAAATGCCCGTGCAATCCCACGTACGATCATGTCAAAAGCCTGTTGCTGGTATTGATCAAGACCACGCAATGCATCTGAGGCATCCGCAGTACGCCGAATACGATCCAGCTGGCCCAGCAATGCCCTGCGATCATCCAACCGACCACGACCGATGCTCAGTCGCATGCTCTCCTGCAGCGGGCCGCCGCCACTGGGATCAAAAGCGGCGCAGGAAGTTCCCAATGCTCCCGGATCCGTCAACGTTGGCAACGCCTGGGTTTCAAAGTTGCGTTTTAATTTCAAGCCCTCGGCAACCGCTTCCGGCAACACCAGGGTATTTTCTGGTATACCGGTACGCGAATCATTACTACCGGCAACTCGCGCATACACTGCGCCCATCGCTGCACGCAACGTGTTGCCACCACTGGCAACGGCGCCGTAAGTATGGCTCGAATTTCCGGAGGCGTACGAGCGTACGACGGTCAAACGATCAGCCAAGCTCGCGAGACGTGGAAAGGTGCCTCCAAATGTGACACCCGGTAACCGAGTCGCTACTTCGCCAGTGATACTGCGAATTTCCGCTGGTGCCGTCAACTTGGGATCAAAAAGTTCAATGTGGGATGGCCCCCCTTGCAAAAACAACAGAACCACGGATTTATCCCGCAGTACCGCAGATTCGGAGCCACTGGCCCGCGCTGCCAACAATTGTGGCAAACTCAACCCGGCCAAACCCAGACTACCAATACGTAACAGTTCTCGCCTTTGCGTCCGACGATAATCTGGCTGCCGACTTCCATCACTAATCGTCAACATCTACAGACACTCCATCGCGAGTCATTCGAACCCGGGCCAGGGAGGCCCTGGACCAACCACTGCCAACTTGAACCGACAGACAAGCCACAGATGCCTGTCGCACTCACCATAGCATGACTTCTAGTCTCCGCCTCTATTTTACGCTGGATCGCAAATATCACGCAACGACGTTTCCCTTCCTCTGGCAATCCCGCTTTTCAGTACATACCAGACTGCCACAACTACCCCAGACCAGTCATTCGTATCGAACATTGACCGAGTACTAAGGTCTCTTCTCTGGAGCTTTCCAAGGTGTCACCGGGGCCTCAAGACACCGTGTGCTGTCGAACCCCTGCCGGAATAATATCGGCATTGCATAAACGAATCGTAGAACTTTCACATACGCCTTCCGCCTTTACCTTCGCCTGTGCGTGCCCTGGTCCCCAAGCAACACGGTAAAAACACGGAAATCCGCGAAGACACCAGTCCGAAGCGGCCCGGCTACTCACTGGAAAGCCTCCCCACGCCCCGCCACAGG
>CAZITS010000970.1:497-2726 GCA_964542185.1 uncultured Pirellulaceae bacterium | reverse complement strand
CAGTTTAAAGACGGTAATTTCTACTTCCTGGCTTTCGCTGCTGACCTTGAAGGCGGCCCGCCGGATCGAGCTGGTGCGGCCCGCTTGCCAGCCGGCGGGCTGGGTGTAGCGGAAGCCCGGATTGGCTGCGGCGGCGGGACGGTTGGCCGGTGGTCGCGCGGCAGGTGGGCGGGGAGACGGTCGGCGGGCGTTGCCGCCGACGACCACCGACTGCACGAAGCTGCGGAAATTGGCTTTCTCGGCCAGCGCCAGGGGGGCGCTGCCGGCCGGTCCGGACAATTTAAAGAACCAGGCCATCTGCGGTTGCCGGCGGTCGGGCAGAATGGCCGCCAGGGTGACCCGGTCCTGGGTGCCTTTGAGTTCCACATAGGTGGCGACGAGGTCACCGACCGGCAGGTCTGAGGTCACCTGGGCCAGTTGATCTTCACCGGTCAGCGGCTCCATACCGATTTGCCCTGCCCAGCGACTGACGTTGGCCAGCAGCCCGCTGGCGGGCAGCTGGAAGACCGTAATCTCGATCGCCTGTCCGCCTGCGCTGACGGTGAAGGCAGCCCGACGAATCGAGCTCGTCCGTCCCGGTTGCCAGCTCTCGGGTTTGGTGTAGGTAAAGCCGGGGTCACTGGCTGCGGGGCGACTGCCACCTGGGCTACCGGTTGCCGGCCTGCCGGCGGGACGCTGGCCGGCCATCATCGGTCCAGCTCCGGACGGATCGCGGGTGCCCGCCAGGTCGACCAGGGTGACATGCAGCGCCGCCAGGTTCTCGCTGGCGGAAATTTCCGTTTGTTTCGTGGTCTCTTCCAGCCAGAATTTGTTCTTCAGTAGTGGCAGTTGCAGCTGGCCGCGCCAGCGATTGACATTCATCAGGACTGCCGACTGGGGCGCGCCGCGGGGCGCGGGCAACTGGGTGACACTCATTTCCAGGCCGCCAGGACCGCCGATACGAATGGTAGCAAAGCGGGTGACCATACCGCCGGGGGCGCTAGCGGCGGAGGGGGCCTGAACCCAACCGGCCGGCAGGGTCCAGCTCGGCTGTGGTGATGCGTCTCCGGCAAACCGCAGGCTGGCGACGAACTGCTGCCAGGCAGCGTCCTGGGCAGCGACGGCCGCCTCGGCGCCGACGATCTTGAAAAACCAGATCTGCCTGCCCACCGGAATAATCGCACCCAGCATCCGATCGGGGGTGTCACCATCCGCGGTCAGGCGGGGAGTGATGTGGTTGGCATCGTACACCGCCTGTTCGGTGAGCACCTTGCGGTTTCCGACTTCCATTGCCGAGTCACATCCGAACGTGACCGTCAGCAGGAGCGCCGCGGCGATACTAACCAGTCGAGCACTCATCCACGCGAATCCTGGGCAACAGCTAGGGTGCTGGGGCGGACAGCGGATGCCGTCCACAGCCGATTTCTCACCGGTCAAAGGTCCCCTCGGCAGCGCCACAGCCACGAGGCCAGGACGCATGTCACCCTAGATTATAGCGCGGGGCTGCGGGAATGGTACAGGTGGCCTCAGACGCGATATTGCCGCTGCCGTCCAGCGGTTACATCTTCATCAAGCTGGCAATTGCCGAGGCGAGACCCGAACTGATGGTACTTTCACCTTCCCAGGTGTCGAGCGAGCGGATCAGGTCGATCATGACGATGCCCGATACGGAGAGCAGCAGCAGGATGAACATCAGTGCGGCCACGTTCCAGATCGAATAGGGCGTCTCAGGAGACCCACCGTACGTCGGTGCCGGCTGTCCCAGACCCATACTCGGATCGACTCCCCCCGCCTGGGATTGCAATTCGGCTTCCAGGCCGCCACCGGCCGGAGTCAGTCCAGCGCCGTCGCCACTGTCTTCAAAGGCGGCCGAGTCTTCCAGGTCGATGACTTGCGAGCCACTTGATTCATCGCCACCGTCATCGTCGGTTTCGTCCGCCGAGAGCAGGAATTCGTCTTCTTGTTTGAGCTGGGTTGCATCATCGGGACCGGCTTCCGCGCCGAGTGAGATCACCTCGTCGTCTTCCGGGAGTTCCAGGCCTGATGCCGAGGAGCCGATTTCCAGCGGCTCTTCTTCCAGCGACAGTCCACTATCGGCTGGTGACGCCAGGTTGATACCACTGTCACCGGTGCCCAGCGTGAGGTCGCTGCCGCCGCCAATATCAACCGTCAAATCATCATCATCCAGGCCATCCAGGTCTAATAATCCGTACTGCGTGCCACGCGGCGCCCGATTATTAGACATTTCCC
>CAZITS010000970.1:0-487 GCA_964542185.1 uncultured Pirellulaceae bacterium | reverse complement strand
GTCGCTGCCGCCGCCAATGTCAACGGTCAGATCGTCGTCATCCAGGCCATCGAGGTCCAATTCGTCGCTGGCCGCTCCTAATTCACCCGTACCGGTGGCCGGTTCCAGGCTGAGTTCGTCGTCATCTGCGTCATCCAGGGTCAGATCACTGCCGGTGGAATCGGCGAGCGGTTCCAGTTGCAGGTCATCGTCGTCGTCGTCCAGGGAAATATCGTCGCCCTCGTCTTCGGCAGGCACCAGACGCAAGTCGCTGTCGGCGGCACCGGCACTGTTTTCACCAATAATGGTGCTGGAGAGCGATTCCTGGCCGGCACCCAGCGCTTCGTCGCTGACGAGCACCGAAGAGCCTCCCCCGCCGTCGATGTCGAGATCGTCGAGCAGGTCGTCAAAATTGTCGCCCGCATCCAGCGAGCCACCACGTTCTTCGGCGAACCGCTCGAGTTCCTGGGGCTTGAACTTCCAGCTTGAGCCGTCGCGAAATCCGTGG
>CAZITS010000969.1:0-2736 GCA_964542185.1 uncultured Pirellulaceae bacterium | reverse complement strand
AATGGTGGCCGTGGCGACGCCGGACGGAAATCGGAGCCGGTCCAGTTCGATCATCTGTTTGCGCAAAGGAATAATCACGACGACTCCCAGTACGGCGCCAGCAATCCCAGCGATGATCAAGGGAACCGGTTGCAGATCGAGGCCTGTCAGCCCCTCGGCACGCCATTTGGCGTCCAGCATGAACAACGCAGGCACCGTGAAAACAACGCCGGTCCCAGCGGTATTGATTCCTGAAGCAATCGTCTGGTTGATGTTGTTTTCAACCAGGGTGCCTTTCTTGAGCACACCGCGCAGCAGCGCGTACCCCATGATGGCTGCGACCGTCGACCCGCCGATGGAAAACCCCAGTTTGAGTGCGGCATAGACAAAGGCCACGTTGAGGACGATGCCCTGAGCGACTCCGAGCGCGATTCCGGCGACCGTCAATTCCCGGTAGGGAGCCGCGGGGGATGGGATGTCATCGCGGTGAGAGGAAGGAGCAGCCATGTGCCAGTTCTGTCAGGCAGAGGAACCATCGATGCAGCAACGCGTTGACGCAGCGAAAAACGGTGCACCGAACAAACACAGCGGAACACAAACCCGTGCTCAGCGGAACCTGAAACTGTGCACAGATGCTTGGAAAATGCAAGCGTGATTTATCGCCGGACGCCGTCGCGGTTCAGGCCTGGGTGTTTTGCCACTGGGAAATCCACTGCTGACCATCTGCGTTGGGCATGCTCCACGAAGCCTGGTATTTAAAGCAATCGGTCGCCGTACGAATCCCGTAGCTTTCGTCGATGATGTCGAGCTGATCGGTGCTCAGCTGCGCCGGATGCGCGACACCACAAGCGTGGCAGAGTTGGAGTATTTCTTTGCGTAGGGTGGTAATGTAATTTGCCAGACGGGCGCCCTTGTTGGTCGGGTCCAGGCCTTTCATCAACCACTTGTTTTGTGTGGCGACACCGGTTGGGCAGTGGTCGGTGTGGCAGGCCTGCGCCTGGATGCATCCAATGGCCAGCATCGGTTCACGGGCCACGTGGATCAGATCGCAACCGAGTGACATGGCCAGTAATGTCTGCTGTGGAAAGCCGAGTTTTCCCGACCCGACAAACACGACTTTGTCGTGGATGCCTGCTTCGACAAAGAAACGATAGACACGGCTTAAGGCCAGCTTGAAGGGTAGCGCCACAAAGTCAGAGAAAACCAGCGGCGCGGCCCCGGTGCCACCTTCACCGCCATCAATCGTGATAAAATCCACGCCCCGATCTCCGTTTGACATGGCCTGGACCAGCTGCTCCCAGAATTGCAGCTCGCCCACGGCCGACTTGATGCCCACCGGCAGGCCGCTGGACTCGGCCAGGTCCTCGACAAAGTCGAGCATGCTGTCGATATCGTTGAAAGCCGAATGGCTGGAAGGACTGGCGCAATCAACTCCCATCGGGATGCCCCGCGTTCGAGAGATTTCTTCGGTAATCTTGGCTTTGGGGAGCATGCCTCCCAGTCCCGGTTTGGCACCCTGGCTGAGTTTAATTTCGATGGCCCGCACCGACGGTTTAGCGGCAACCGTGTCGAGGAACTTCTGTTTGTCGAATCGGCCCTGGCTGTCGCGAGCGCCAAAGTAGCCCGTGCCTAATTGCCACATCAGATCGCCCCCTTGTTCATGATGGGGCGAGACACCGCCTTCACCGGTGTTGTGCATGCAGTCGGCGATATCGCAGCCGCGATTAAGAGCCTGGATGGCTGGGGCGCTTAACGAGCCAAAACTCATTCCCGAGACATTGATGATCGAGGGGGGGCGAAATGCTTTCTTGCGGCCTCGCGTTTCACCGAGGACCTTGGCGCACGGAATCGCGTAATTGGGGTCGTAGCCTGGATCGCCTTTACGGGGTGAAGTGATCGGAAATGCCGAGTGTTTGATGATCAGGTGATTGGCTGCGGCTTCCAGGTCGTTGTCGGTACCGAAGCCAAAATAATTGTTTTCTTTTTTGGATGACGCGTAGACCCAGCGTCTTTGGTCCCGGCTGAAGGGCCGCTCTTCATCGTTCTTGGCCACGATGTACTGGCGGATTTCCGGGCCGATGCTCTCCAGCATGTAACGAAAATGCCCTACCACGGGGAAATTGTGGATGATGGCGTGTTTCTTCTGTCTGATGTCACGGAAGGCAGTCACCAGCAGGACGAGCAGCAGTACACCTGCAGCGATACCAAGCCAGGTACCCAGGCCATAGCCGGAGTCACTGGTAGCGTTGCTTGTGGTTTGAGCGAGCAGGGAAGCAAACGAACTCAGCGACGGGTTCGTTGGCATGGGCGATACTCCTATCGATCAAGGGGGACGAAAACGCGAGGCGACCGAGGATTGGCCACCTTTTTTGCCACCACGACGAGTCGGTGATCGTGCAGACGGTAGGTACCGTAGCTGCGGCGAGTGTGCACCCGAAACCCGCGGGCCCGCAACGAGGCGACAAGCTCGCTTTTCGAGTAGAGGTGCTGTACATGAATTTCATCTTCACGTCGATATAGCTTACCAAGCTGACGAAAACTCGTCACATGTCGCGTGAGCGTGCGGCCGCGTCGGGCGAGTTCCTGGCGTACCAGGCAGGCCCAATCCGCTCCCTGCCATTGGTGGTTGAGGGCCAGGTCACCGCTGATCAGCGGTTCCCGGATGTCGAAGATCAGCAATCCATTGTCGGTGAGCGCGCGATGGGCAGAGGCAAAAAACTGCGAAAGTCGCCGGGCGGGCTGGGCGGTGCGGGTGTA
>CAZITS010000968.1:1994-2739 GCA_964542185.1 uncultured Pirellulaceae bacterium | reverse complement strand
CCCTACACGACGCTCTTCCGATCTTCGTCCTTCTGAAGTGCGATTTGCATCCCAAAGAACATAGCAATGCTGCTCCTTCCACGGTGTGTTGTTGACTTCCGCAACAATTGTTTCGACACGGATTCCTTGTGGGTCGAAACAATAATAAAGATTCAATGGACTGAAGTAGTAACCACAATAGCGTAGTTGAGTAAGCAATCTTATGGGGCCCCGCGGAGCGCGGCCGGTGTGACTTTCAACCATTTCATGTATGGCAGTGGACAGAGGCTGCTTTTGGTGCGTCAAGTGGTCACCTTCCAGGAATGACAGGCAAGCCCACTTCCTGGAGGAGAGCAGGCGCACACTCTTGAACAACTCCGGTAGTTCGTCCAGATCCAGATACACCATGAACAAGCGGTATTGGAACTGATGGGCTATCGGGTCGTATCGGCGATGCTGGATGCGTCCTTCGTAGATGAAATTGTGCATGCGTCCATCGTGATGCCAAAAAACTCCGCGATTGACAAGGCGCTGTTGACTCCGTCTTCGTGAAACCCATTACCCCAGTAGGCACCGCAAAAGAACGTTCTGCGGGTTCCCTGGCATTCCAGCCTTCGTTGTTGTGCAGCGATCGATGTCGTGTCATACGCCGGATGTTGGAACTTTATTTGTTTGAGAATGCAGTCGGGTCGGATCGATTCGGTTGGGTTTAACGTCAACAAGATGGGCTTTGCCAGGTCCAGTCTTTGCAGTCTACCCAGGTCAT
>CAZITS010000968.1:0-1984 GCA_964542185.1 uncultured Pirellulaceae bacterium | reverse complement strand
CGCCAGTAACCCAGTTGGCGGTCAGCCGAGTTTCGCCGCCGGTGTGCACTACTGCTGCTTCGTAGTAATCGGCGATCACGCTTTGTGAGGTCAGCTGTGCGGCATCATCTGTGCCCAGGTGGTAGTTCCAGCTGGCCCAACTACGTCGTCGTTTTGGCAGAACCGTGTGGTCGGTGTGCAGAACGGCCTCGTTTTCATGGTAAGGAAATGACGTCAGTATTTCACTTTCCAGCGCGTCGCTGTCACGGAGCACGGCGAGTGCCTGGTCCGCATGGAGGGCCATGATTACGTAGTCAAAACTTTCTTCGCGACCGTCACTTGACTGGATCAGTACATTCTCGCTGTTGCGCCGCACGGATACGATCGGACAGTTCAAGTGAATGTGATTTTGCAGTGGTTGCATCAGTGGGCGGATGTACTCTTGTGATCCACCGATAATCGTCTTCCATTGAGGCCGGTTGCGTAATTGTAAAAGACCGTGGTTGCTCAGGAACCGAACCAGAAAAAACAGCGGAAATTGGAGTACCTGATGGGGGGGGCAGGACCAGATCGCTGCGGACATGGGTAGCAAATAGTGTTCGATAAAGGCCGTGCTGTACTTCTGCTCTTTGAGGTAGGCACCCAGGGAAATCGTTGAGGGCTGTGCCAGTATTTCCTCCGCCTGGCGATTGAACCGAACAATATCCCGCAGCATTCCATAGAAACGTGGATTCAGTAAATTGGAGCGCTGTGCGAACAGGCCATTAAGTGAGCTCCCCTGATACTCCAGCCCTGAGCGAGCACAGCGGACACTGAAACTCATGTCCGTATTCTGGGCAGGCACCTCGAGTAGCCGTAGCAGTTGGCAGAAATTGGGATAGGTCGATTCATTGAAGACCATAAATCCGGTATCAACAGCGCAGTGCCGTCCTGCGATTTCCACCTGTTCCATCCGCGCATGACCACCCAGGTATCCGTTTGCTTCAAACACCCGGACATCGTGCCTGCTAGCCATCAAGCGGGCTGCCAGCAGGCCACTGACTCCTGTTCCGATGATCGCGATTCGCATCTGCTTTTCAGCCAACTGGTGCGCCGCCCGGAAATAGGTCGTTGGAGTTGACTACGATCACGCCAGTGCAGATTCGTGGGGAGAGCGATCACCTGTGAACGCCCCCGGTTCTTTGCCGACGGAGATCAGGGTGAAGCGACTTGTGAGTCTACAGCCGACTCCCGGGCATTGATGTCTGCACGTCATTTACCGATGTTTCAGGTCGGCTCTACTATTACCTCGGAACCTCACGTACCTGCGAATTTTACGGCCGAATTTTACGGTGAATCCGGAATCCGTTCTTGCAGTTGCGCAAAGGTAGATTGTCAGTACGTTGTAGCGCTTCGGTCTGGTTTGACAAGCCGGCAATTACTGTTGCCTTTCACGGGCTGGTGTCGCCGGCTCTCTCCGGGCCAGCCCAGAGCTCAGCAAAGTTGCTTGCAGCCAATATGTAGAACCTGCACTGCCAAGCATTTGAGGCATCGGTGGGCAGCACGTTTTGGCGGATACGCACAGGTCAACGCAGCCAATTTGACCGCGCAGTAGCCTGGCGTGCACGCTTTTGTTTCCCAGCGATTGCCGTTGGGAATAATTGCGGTTTCGTGTTTTGGTACGGCTAAATTTATCCACCTCGCTGACCGTCCTTGCTCACGGAACGCGTTTCTGGGGAACACGTAGCGTGCTGAGCCCACCGTCGATGCCAAATACCTGGCCAGTAACCCAGTCGTTGTCTGGTGCCAGCAGCCAGGTGATGATAGAAGCCACATCCTGTGGCTGACCAATCCGCCCCACAGCATGTAATGATTGGGATGCGATTAGCTGTTTGGGGTTGGACCAGACGGGCGCGCTCAAGCGGGTTTGTACCAGACCGGGTGCAACGGCATTGACGCGGATTCGACGGCGGGCGTAGGACGCCGCTGCGGAGCGCATTAGTCCCTCGACCCCCGCCTTGGCAGC
>CAZITS010000967.1:0-2740 GCA_964542185.1 uncultured Pirellulaceae bacterium | reverse complement strand
CCCACCCGAAACTACTCGATTACCTGGCGGGAAAGCTGATCGAACAGAATTGGTCACTCAAACAGATACACCGTCAGTTATTGATGTCAGCGACCTATCAGCAGTCCACAGACGTACATCCGGAAAAAGCGAGACGCGATCCGACCAACCGGCTCTGGGGAAAGATCCCCTTACGGCGTTTACACGCAGAAGCGATTCGTGACACACTTCTCTGCGCATCGCAAAGTATCGATTTGCGGATCGGCGGGCCGGTAACGCGCAAATCGGAGCCCGATGCCGATGCCCTCAGCAAACGGCGGGCACTCTATCTAATGACAAACCGCAGCGACAAAAGTGGTTTTCGCTTCCTTTTTGACGCAGCCAACCCGGAAAATGTCGTGGACCAAAGAACGGTGTCAACGGTTGCGTCACAATCGCTGTATCTGATGAATCATCCGTTCGTACTGGAACTGTTGCCAACGATGGCAACGGCGGCCAGCCGCGGCCTGAGTCCGGCCAGTTCCGATGCCGCTATCGCCAGGAATATCACGGAGCTCTATCTGACGTTGTTCTCCCGGGAACCCGACCCACAAGAAGAAAGCCTGGGCATCACCCTGCTACGGAGAACTTTTGCGAACGCCTTACGAAATCACGGGGACCAGGCGTGGCAGCACGCCTGGCAGCAGTACTGTCAGGTCTTGTTGTGTACCAATGAACTGATCTATCTCAATTAGGCCAGCTGCCTCAGACGAATCGACGCCGCCATGACTGACTTCACTTCAACCGCCACCGGACTGTTTCCGCCGTTGACAAGACGTGCCGCAATCGGCCGGATGGCAGGGGGAGCAGGTGCGATCGCGCTGGCAAGCATGCTGGACTCGATTGGGGCGTTTGCCAATCCAACCCCCAACGCACTTGCTGCCAAGACGGGGCACCACACCGCAAAAGCCAAACGCGTCATTTTTTTATTCATGCCAGGCGGACCGTCGCACGTCGACTTGTTTGACCCGAAGCCAGTTCTGACCAGACGCGATGGCCAAAGCCAGAGTTTCATTCATCCCATCTCGGGACGAACACGCACTGAAAAATTGCGACGCTCCCCCTTCCGTTTTACTCGGCACGGGCAATGTGGAACGCCAGTCAGTGAACTATTCCCGGAAGTGGCCCGTCACGTTGACGATATCGCAGTCATCAACTCCATGCACGCCGACAACATCAATCACGACGGCGCCTGTCTACAGATGTGTACCGGCGAACAGGCGTTTTCACGCCCCAGCGTAGGTTCTTGGTTACTACACGGATTAGGCACTGAGAACCAGAATCTACCAGGGTTCGTCGCGATCAGCCCCAATCAGCCTGCTCTCGGTGCCCCACTCTGGGGAAACGCTTTCCTGCCGGCAGCTTATCAAGGCACCTTTGTGCAGGATCTGGAAAAGCCGATCAGAAACATGAGTAACCCGCGTTTTGACCTGGCGAGTCAACGACAGCAACTCGACCTGCTGCAGCAGCTTAACCATCTTCATAAACAGCGAAATCGGAATGTGTCGGAACTCGATGCACGCATCGCCTCGTTCGAACTAGCTTTCCGAATGCAGCAGGATGCGCCCGCGGCGTTCGACTTGGAGCAGCGGACTGCCGCTACGTCCCGGGCGTATGGGTTGGACAATCCGGTTACGGAAATCTTTGGTCGGCAATGCCTGATGGCGCGGCGACTGGTGGAAGAAGGAGTGCGCATGGTACTCCTGTTCCACACCAAGAGTTCTGTGGCATCCGCGTGCCAGTTATGGGATCACCACACCAATGTCGAACCGGGACTGCTCGACACCTGCGCCGCGACCGACAAACCCATCGCGGGGTTGCTGGGCGATCTCAAACAACGGGGATTGCTGGATGACACGCTAGTCGTCTGGAGTGGCGAATTCGGACGCACACCAACATCCGAAGGAAAAACGGGCCGTGGACATCACCCATTTGGCTTTACGACCTGGCTTGCTGGGGGAGGTGTCAAGGGTGGAATTGTGCACGGCGCGACGGATGAATTTGGCTGGCATGCTGCCGAAGACCATGTCCATGTCCATGACTTGCACGCGACAATTCTCCATCTCATGGGGTTGGACCACGAGCGCTTAACTTATCGTTTCGGTGGCCGCGACTTCCGTTTGACAGACGTCTCTGGAAACGTTGTCAACGGAGTGTTGTCCTGACGTCGCATGACCGTTGCGCGATCTGCCTTGCTGGCAGGCAGGATGCATCGCTCGAGTCCACTAATCGCGCTCAACCTGAAGGGCCTTGAGGACGATCTGTTCAACAGATTTCACATCGCGAATCGTATCGACCGCGAACCATCGCTTTGATCCAGCACCTAGTGATGTCACACGCACATCCACGGGCACATGGTCTTCAAACAGACTGGATGTCGCCTCCAGGTAGAACAGACCTGCGGAATCCACATCCGATGTCCAGGTCGGGAAATAGTGCAAACGGATCTGACCGTCCGGCGAAACCCATTCGTCAATCTGCCGTGTGACGTCAAACACCAGGGTTTCACTGCCATTGACTGACAATCCGAAGCCCGCTGTCTCAGGCTCACTGCTCCAGCCAACGCCGCCCAAAAACAATAAAGCCAGAGGTTCATTTTCGGCGGCCAGCTCCACCGGTGGGGTTCGCCACGCTAAGGCGGTCCCCTTAGTAACCTGTCGAATGAAAGGTCTCTCCTGATGAGTCCCGGTGTAGTTGAACCAGGTTGACACCATGGGGGATG
>CAZITS010000966.1:0-2740 GCA_964542185.1 uncultured Pirellulaceae bacterium | reverse complement strand
AATTCGTGACTTGCTGAACTGTGACATGGTTTCTCCCCATACGCTGCTTGGCCGCCGCTCACCAACCATCAGTGTGTGTGCGGCGTCGCGCAATCATCTGCGGATTTAGCGTCAACGCACCGGCGAACGGCCACGTGATGCAAGCTCACCAGCATAACCTGTGTAGCCCCTCCACTGATACCAGATCGGGCGCCAACACATCATTCTGAACGCGGCGGCGACCCTCCAGCTGGACCATTTCTCGCTACGGTCGTGGTCCATGGGCAACAACATCGCCTTGGTGTCCACAAACGGACGGAAATCGAAATCCCGACCGCGATCCTCAGGTGAGCTTGTCAAGCGTCACTGTACGAGGGGCAATGGTTCTGTTGAAAGCGTTGTATAGGAGAGGAGATCAACAGGACGATCCAGATCGTCCGTTCAGAGACGAGACGAAACCTGCTAGGCTACGAGCAACTACTTTCTGCGTCTCCCCGCTGGAAACGTTTTCGTCCCCTTTGACGCACCACGGTCCACTGCCAGAGACAAGCGCTGGATTACCACCCTGGCAATCGACGGCTTGCGAAAGACCTGCTGATGGAAAATGCTGCAAAATTGCGCGAAAAGCTGCGCCGCGGTCAGATCCCGCTGGGCACCGGCGTGAGTTTTACCGATCCTGCAATCACCGAGTTATTCAGCCACACGCTCGACTTCGCCTTTATTGACATGGAGCACAACGCGCTGACGCTGGAAACCGTCCAAGCGCACATCATGGCCACCAGGGGAAGTGACACCGCGGCGCTGGTGCGTGTGCCCTGGAATGATCCCGTACTGATCAAGCCGGTGCTGGACATCGGGGCGGATGGCATCGTGGCCCCGTTTGTCCGCACCGTTGCAGATGTCGAGCAAGCCGTGGCCGCTTGTCGCTATCCTCCCGCGGGAATCCGGGGCTTTGGACCGCGGCGCCCCATTCAATACGGCCGCATCGACGACGCTGCCTATTGCCAGCGCGCCAACGACGAAATGATCTGCATGGTGCAAATCGAACACATCGACGCCGTCAACGCAATTCACGACATCGTCCAAGTGCCCGGCTTGACGGCGATCATGATCGGTGCCAACGACCTGGCTGGCACCATGGGACAGATGGGGAACCCCAAACATCCGGACGTGCAACGAGCGATCGAAAACGTCGTTGCCGCAGCACGCGACGCGGGTGTTTTTCCCGGCATCGGTATGGCGGACGACACGGCAGCCCTGCTGGATTGGCTGGAAAAAGGGATCCAATGGGTGCTGATGGGTGTGGACTGGGCGCATCTCGCGCGAGCCATCGATACTTCCGCCGAGCGACTCCGGCAGGCCATTGCCAACCGATGACTGGATGACACCGCCGAGAGAGATCGTGTGCTCCCGGCATTTGCCCCAGCCCAGCGCCTGCCCCGGACTTACGTTTCTGCTTGCCGGATGATGCTGCGCACTGGGTTCAGCAGCGCCCAGCAAAAAACGGAGGCGATGTAAATACCGGCGATCAGAAGCAAGACCAGATCCCAGCGTTCTTCACTCCAACGTTCTTCACTCCAGGTGACGAACTTCGCGACGCCCCAGGGACAAATTGCCGCGCCCAGATTCCCCGCCATGTTCATCGAGCTGTAGACCTTGGAAACGTGTTCGCCACCCACATCGATCGCCGTGGCGATGGCGCAGGGTGCCGCGACGGCCTGCATGAAGGCTGCCACCGACATCCAGACAATGGCCGTGGTCGTGGAGGCGCCCAGGTACGCCAGATAGACCGCCAGGGCACACACCGACGTGCTGATGATGGCAACTCCCTGTCGACTAAACCGCCGGCTCTGGGTTCTCCGCCAGGTCCAGTCACCGATAAAGCCACCCGTAGTCGCACCGACCACGACAGAGATCAAGACAACGGCCGCCAGGTCGGCAGATTGCGACTCCGTGACACCGCGTGTCTTCTGCAGGTAAGTCGGGAACCAGGTCAGGAAGAAGATGTAACCGCCAGCTCGAAAAAATTGCTGACCCCAAATCAACCAGAGAGATGGCGTCGTCACCAGAATAATCCAAGCAGCGAAGGAGCTCTGCTGTTGCAGATGCTCCGTAGTGGGCGGCTCCGCTTCCGCGGTGTGGTCGGTCACCTCGATGAGTGCCAGTTCGTCCTCGTTGACCGACGGATGTTCCCGAGGACGATTGCGAAACCAGACGAAGAACCAGGCAGCCCAGAGAACGCCCGGAACACCAAACAGATAACAGACCCCCCGCCAGCCGACCGGCTCGAGCAGACGGGCCACCAGAAATGCCGCGATGGCCCCTCCAAGTGACATACAGCTGGTTAACGAGCCGCCGGCGATGCCGCGATGGGATGGTGGCAACCAATGAGAGAACGTCAGCACCGAACCGGGAAACAGCCCCCCCTGTGCCAGTCCAATCAGCAGATAGCAGAACAGCAGCGAGGACAACCCAACGGCCAGCCCCTGCGCCACCGTGGCCAACGCCCAGACCACGGCCAGCAACGGCAGCACCCGCCGTGGGCCCCAGCGGTCGTTGAGCCAGCCGCCAGGAATTTGCATCAGGCCGTACGTATAGAAGAACGAGCCCATCACGAACCCCATGGCCTCGTTGGACAACTCCAGATCCTGCTTGATACTGCTCGCCGCGGGACTGAGGATACTGCGGCTCAGGTAAGCGATCGCGGCGGCAGAGCACAGCGCACCGAGGACGAGGTAGCGGGTGTGGGTCGGCCTGCCGT
>CAZITS010000965.1:0-2742 GCA_964542185.1 uncultured Pirellulaceae bacterium | reverse complement strand
GCATTACAGTGTCTCAGGCAATACAGGAGTCTAAATTATAGCAGTTTCAGGGAAATACCAGATGGGAGCAGAGCCACGAGAGGTGTTTTGGGGCACCTTGGCCGCAGTACTCTCAGCCGGCGGTGGATTCCGCAAACGCCGGAAGGGTCAATCGACGCTCTGGAAGTATCGCCGCAACCGCTCGCGATAGCCACGTGGAGCTTCACGGCGGGGCCGAGAACGCAGCGCCTCGCGAAGTTGGGGGGGGAGTTTGGCGAACCAGGGGGCCCGCTCCAGGCGTTTCTCTGCCGCCGCCGCGGTGCCTTCCGTAGCGGTAGCCTGCTGTGGGTTGGCTTTGCCGGGGAGGCTTGCTCGAGCGGCTCCAGGTTGGCCTGCCTGCGCCTCTCCAGCTTGCGCCGCAGAAGGACGTTGCGCACCCTCGGCGGCACGTTCTCCGGCGGGTGAAGAGGCCTGGCGGTTACTTGCTTCGCCGCGTGTTGTGTCCGCTGAGCTCCGGGTCTTTTGGGCACGTGTGACAGCTTCGGAAGCTTGTGGGCCGGCAATCTGTTGCGCAGTCGCTTCCGGAGAATCGGGAATGAGCCCGGTCCCAAGTCCTTGCAGTGACTCAGGTGTATCATTGCTGGGTGACCCGTCATTGCCCGTAGAAGAGGTGTTCTCGGATGTTTTCTTGTTGGATGCCGTCGGGTTTCCGGCCTTGTTGCCGGAGGCGGACGCCGCTGTGTCTGGATTCTGGGAGCTATCTGGTGGCGGTTCCGGAGAGTTTATCCTGGTCTGAGGTCGATTGGACGAACTCCGTGACCAGGCCGCGGAGCGCACACGAGACGCAGTCGCAAGTCCTCGGCGAATAGCGCGGTTTGCGACCTGCTGTTGGCCGGAGATCTGCACTGCCCCCTCTCCAGTGGACCGTTGTGTGGCGGCAAATCGTTGCGTTGCTGCGGCGAGATCGGCGGCAACTTTGGCCTGTTGCGGTGTGATTTCAGTGGCGTGTTCGTCGTCCTGATCACGTTTACCTGCGAGCATGGCATTCAGGCGATCGGCATATTTCTTGATGTTTTGACGCGCTGCCTGCTGATCGCGTGCCAGAGAAGCCAGCGACTCAGCGACTTGTTGGTCTCGCTGGATGCGAGTTTCACGTGCAGCCAGGCTCGCTGCCGCGCGATCCAGTCCGCGTCGGATTGAATTCTGCCGCGCCGCCAGATGGTCCAGGTCCTGAGGGGATTGACGTTGCCCCTCCTGAATGGCCTCCAGAGTCTGGTTAAGGGCGGCGGTGGCTGGCGCATCGATCGACGCGGCGCGCGCGGCGAGCTTCTGGATGCGCCGACTGAGCGGTTCCCAGCCAGCGATTTCCTGTTGACCGGCCTCAGAGATGGCTTTTTGCAGTGCGCGCTCGATGGTGAGGAGTTCGTCGGTGTTGACCTTCTGTAACGAGTTCGCTGTTGACTCTTGACCGTCGAGAATTGCCTGGGATGTCAACCGAGACCGGGTCTCGACTTCTTGCAGCATTTGGACCACTTCCGGTAGCAGGTTGAGGATGGACTGTCGTGCTGCGGTGGTGTAGGTCGTGACTTTGCGTTGTGCGGGCAGGTCAAACTGCGCGGTCAACGGTGGGGAATGTTGTTCTACCCGCGTTTTCATTTCCCGCTGTAGTTCTGACAGGATAGTCATGGTCCGTTGGTGTTCGTCGCGATAACCCCGCCGGTTACCACTCAAGGCCATCCGGGCAGCTCGAGTGCTGGCTTGTGTTGCGTCGGCTATTGTGGCGGAGATTGCCGGAGAAGAAGGATGTTTTAGTTCTTCGAGCATGCGTGTGACCTGGCGTTGCTCAATTGCCAGGCGTGACCAGGTCGTGAAAGCGTCTAGATGTTCAAATCCGAGACGCCGTTGCTGACGCTGTAATGCTGTGATACTGCCAGTAGCGGCCAGTGCCTCGGCTGCTGCCTGATGTCCAGACGCACGGAGTTGCTCAACGCGTGCCGCAAAAACAGCAACTTGAGCTTGCTGTAGCGATGTACCAGTGGCTGGTGGAGATTTTCCTTCCAGGCGCGGAAGTTCTTTTTCGAGTGTTGCCCTGGTATTTTGTAATTGGCTGGTTTGGCTAGCGGCCAATGCAGCGAGTTGTGTAGCAAACTGGTCCTGCTGCTTGCGCAGCGCGGCAGCAGCCGTGGTTAACGAATCTGCGAGTGGGGTGAGGGCGGGGCGTGCTGCGTGGTGCGTCGTGGAACGCGTTTGTCCAGCAACGGAAGCGGCCAGCGGTTGTTGTGCGGCTGCTGTCAGAGAGGGTGCCAGGGCTTTTAATTGAGCTGACACCTGTGGCGCGGAGTTTTCTACGCCACGGGCGATGTCCTCCGCCACACTTGTGATTCGTTGTTGCTCCGTTTGTTGTTGGGATTGATTGATTACCAGCGGAGCACCCTGTGCCAGAATGCGTTCTGCGGCAGCGGCACGTTCTAGTGATTCGGCAGCTCGGGCGACTTCGCCGACTTCAACGCTCAAATGTCGTCGACGGAGATCCGTAAGGTAGGATTGAACTTCGGCCTGGGTTTGCCGGAGTGCTACATCCACCTGTTGGACTGAATGCTGCAGGGATTTGCCGCGCAGGAGAGTTGGTGGTCGCGTCGCCTGGGCCAATGCTGCGGCCTGGTCTTGTGCGTTTTGTAGGGCTGCAGCCACCGTGACAGGTAGCGGTGCTGCTGGAGTGGCTGGTGTTGGATCCGGGAGTGGCGGCAATTGCAGCGCATACGG
>CAZITS010000964.1:0-2742 GCA_964542185.1 uncultured Pirellulaceae bacterium | reverse complement strand
GTTTGATACCCCGGTGACGTCCGTAAGTTGTCCGACACGAGACGTGACCACAGTAGCCCCGCAGGCACTGTGGGGACTGAATAACCAGTCCGTGTTTCGCCAGGCTGTGCAAATGGCGGGACGTGTGGTTAAAGAGGCGGGAGCAGAAACGCCCGCGCAGATTGAGAGAATCTGGAAGGTGGCTCTGGGGCGGGGCCCGACATCTGCGGAGATCTTGTCAGCGCGTGAACTGCTGGAGAGCTTGACTCGCGTCGAAGGTGCGTCGTTGACGGATCTGCCCCCTGCGCTTCAGGCACTACCGCAGCATCGTGCCCACGCGCTTGCGAAACTCTGCCTCGCGGTATTCAATTTGTCCGAATTCGCTTTCGTTGATTAGCTGTTTAAGGTGGATTGTGATGTCTGGTATGCAATTGAGACGTGATTTTCTACGGCAGGGTGGTTTGGGCTTTGGCACTCTGGCCTTGGGGGACTTGTTGTCGGCGGAGGCGCGCCCAGCGATGCCGGAAGGTCCACTCGCGCCACGCGCACCACACCAGCCAGGTACCGCCAAGAGCATTATCTTTTTGTTTATGCAAGGTGGACCGAGCCAACTGGAGACATTTGACCCAAAGCCTGTGATGAGTCGCTACGATGGTCAGCTGCTTCCCGAGAGCCTGCGTGATTTCGATTTGGCGCAGATTAATACCGCCGACGCGAAGATTCTGGCACCGCAGTTTTCGTTTGACAAATACGGACAGAGCGGCCAGGAGATTTCGAGTATTTTTCCGCATCTTGCTGGGCATGCAGACAAGTTAGCGATTATTCGTTCACTCCATCACGAGCTGTTCATTCACGGCTCGGCAATGATTATGACGCACTCGGGGACTCGCTTGCTGGGGCATCCGAGTATTGGTTCCTGGGTGGTCTATGGGCTGGGCTGTGAGAGTGATGATCTGCCCGCTTACATTGCCATGACCGATGGTATTTTTCGTAACGGCGCGTCGATGTACAGCTCTGGGTTTCTGCCGGCAGTCTACCAAGGCACGGATATGCGTATCGAAGGGGCGCCGATTCAGAATCTACAACGTCAGGCGGCGATCAGCGCCCGTGAGCAGCGGCTGATTCTGGACCGGATCAATAGTTGGAATCGTGAACATCTGAAAAGTCGACCTGGAGACAGCCGGCTCGATGCGCGGATCGCGAATTATGAGCTGGCGTTCCGCATGCAGGGTGCGGCGCCGGAATTAATCGATCTCTCCAGTGAGACGAAAGCGACACGCGACCTGTACGGTATCGAAGCCGGCGCCGCGGATCGTTTTGGTAAAATGTGCCTGATGGCGCGGCGGATGGTAGAGCGTGGTGTGCGCTATGTCCAGTTGATTTGCGGCGGGTGGGACGCGCACGGCGATTGCAAGGGAAACCATCAGTCCCAAGGCGCAAAAGTGGATCAGCCGATCGCAGGTTTGCTGGCCGACCTCAAGCAGAGGGGTCTGCTCGAGTCGACGCAGGTAGTCTGGATCGGGGAGTTCGGACGGACGCCGATCCGCCAGGGAAGTAATGGCCGCGATCATCATCCTTATGGATTCAGCGCTTGGATGGCAGGTGGCGGTATTGTCGGCGGTAAAACGATTGGCGCCACCGACGATTTTGGCTTCTCTGCGGTGGAGGACAAGGTCCATGTCAACGATTTGCACGCCACCATGCTAGGGCTGATGGGACTCGACCACGAGCGGCTGACCTATTTGTTCGAGGGCCGTGATCGGCGTTTGACTGATGTAGGAGGCCAGAATAATCTGGCCGAGCGATTGGTCCGCGCGTGAGGTTCACTTGCCGCGTTGATTGCGCCATAAGCGAACTTCGTTCGCTCCGCGTTCAGCACCTGCAATGATGTCGACCTGGCCGTCGGCATCGATGTCGGCCGTAATGATCTGATTGACCCGTCGCCATTGTTCGCGGAGGAGGTGCGGCTGCCAGCCTGTTTTGGGGTCGCCGGTATTTTCCATAATCCAGATGCGGTGGAATTTATCGCTCTTCTTGGTGACCAAATCGGCGTAGCCGGTGGTCAAGGCAACGTCCAGGTCACCATCGCCATCATAGTCGAGTGTGGCTGCTTCAAAGGCGCCCCACATCATGTCGGCAATCAGGTGTTTTTTCCAACGGCCACGCGCTGGTGTGCCGTCGTTTTCATACCAGGCAACCTGTTCAAGGTTTCCTTTTCCGCTGTATCCCATGCCGAGACAGAGTACCAAATCGAGGTCGCCATCTCGGTCGAGATCGCTGAGTTCTCCGTGCAGCGGGTGGGGTGAGGTATCGTCGATGACGTGTTTTCGCCAGCCGTCGCGCGCAGGTGTGCCAGTGTTTTCATACCACACGACAAGGCTTGCTACACGGGCGGTGCAGACCAGGTCGAGATCTCCATCGCCATCGATGTCGCCAGCGCGAATGTTGCGTGTTTCGGCGACCTTGTCGTCGATGACACGCATCTTCCAGGGGCCATCGGCCGGCGTGCCGTCGTTCTCAAACCACACATAGTTGTTGCTCAGTCGCCAGCTGGATGCTGCCACGTCGGGGTCGCCATCTCCATCGAAATCTCCCACGGCTACATCGTAGGCTCCGACTAGTCCCTTGTCGCAGATCACATTCCTTTGCCAGAGTTTGCCGTCCGTGGGGGTACCTGGGTTCTGGAACCAGAGCACGTCGCCGAAGAGGTTCTTGACGATGACGATGTCAGGATGGCCGTCCTGGTCGATGTCAGAAATGGCA
>CAZITS010000963.1:0-2752 GCA_964542185.1 uncultured Pirellulaceae bacterium | reverse complement strand
GGGCGGCGGGTACGTTACCGTCGTGATCCAGGGCGACGTGGCGGCGGTCCGTGCGGCAGTGGATGCAGGGCAGGAGCAGGTTGCAGCGTTGGGCAAGCTGATTGCCGCGCACGTTATTTCACGCCCCAGTGAAAACGTCCTGAAACTACTTCCCAGCTGAACGGCAGCGGGTGTTGTTGTCGGAGACGGCTTGGAATCAGGATGCCATGCATCGGCGATTTTGTCAGCGCTGCACATAAGTTCCCAGCGCTGGGTGTCGCAGGAACCAGTCTGACGGTCTTGTTTGCAGCCGCTGGTCATAGGTGCGGCGCATGCGTTCTTCCCAGTGCCCGGCGATTTCAGGC
Organism: uncultured Pirellulaceae bacterium; assembly: GCA_964542185.1. Lineage (GTDB taxonomy): Bacteria > Planctomycetota > Planctomycetia > Pirellulales > Pirellulaceae > UBA9264. Next base: position 2,408 of record CAZITS010000963.1, on the reverse strand, counting down.
GCTTCCAGTTTTCGCCCGCGGTCGTCAATCTGCTCAATCCATGCATCGAGCGCGTCCGCCAGGCGTTGCTGTACCGTGGCGTACTCTGGATTGCCTGCCAGGTTGTTGATTTCGTAGGGGTCGACTTCCAGGTCGTATAGTTCTTCCGCGGGACGTCGGGGTGCCAGGTACCGTGCCGGCGGACCGGTCAGTTGACCCTGGGCGTGTAAATGCCGCATCAAACCGAGGATCGGGTATTCGGCTTCTTTATAACGGTTCAGTTGCAGGAAGGGTTTCTCGGGAAATCGGTTGCGGAGATAACGAAAACGTTTGCTCCGCACAGTACGGATTGACAACACGGTTTCATCCCCCCGGTCTCGTCCGCCGAAGACGTACTGTCTTTTCGGCTCAGCCGCATCGCCGAGCAGCACCCGGCCTTGCAGTTGGGGTGGTTTGGCGATCCTGGCAAATGCCAGTAGCGTGGCAGTGATGTCGAGCGACGAGACCATCTGCTGCGCAATCGCGCCTTGCCGATAGCCTTGCGGTGGTGGTAGCTGCGGATTGTTTTCTGGCCAGTAGATGAGCAGCGGAATCCGCAGGCCGCTGTCGTACGGCCATTGCTTGCCGCGTGGCATCGCGCGTCCGTGGTCGGACATAAACACGATGACGGTGTTCCGTTCAAGACCATCTTGTTTCAATCGCTCGAGGACAAATTGCACTTTCTTGTCGACCGCCATGACGCCGTTGAGATATTGCGCCCAGACGGCACGAGTGACCGGGTGGTCGGGGTAGTACGGCGGAATCTTGACGCGCGCGGGACGAGCAGGCTGCGCAATTTGTCGATGGGCCTGGTTCCAGCTGCGGCCACGATGTGTCTCACTGAAGTTGAGCTGGGCCAGGAAAGGCTGGTTCGCTTTGAGTTGATCCCAACGGTTCATGTCAAACGGCTGGCTACCTTTGGGATAAGAGAAATTCCAATCGGTCTTGCCGGTGCCGCGGTAAAACCGGCTGGCTTGAAGGTCGGTTGTCAACTTCTTCAGGTTTGCGGTGCGGTATCCGGCTTCCCGGAAACGGTCGGTGACAAGTCGCACACCATCTGGAAGTGGTGTTTTGCCGTCGCGATGAGAGCGATGATTGTGTGCGTCGATACTCATGGCATACATGCCAGTCATGAACGATGACCGGCTGGTGGAGCAGACGGGGGTGACGGTAAACGTATTACGATATTCCATACCCTGCTGCGCCAGACGATCCAGTGTGGGAGTGTGGAGTTCCGGTATCTGGTGGCGAGACAATTCAGGACCCATGTCTTCGGCCACAATCCAGAGAATGTTAGGGCGGCCAGTCGTTGCAGCATGAGGCTGTTCCGAGTCGACCGGACGCTCGCTTGCCGTGGCCCCGCTGACGAGCAGGAGTCCTAGTGCAGCGTGGTGAAAAAAACATTTCATGGGAAAGCACTCTTGGGTTTGAAGTGGGTGCTGCACTTGCACTGTTTCTGACGCGGTCCTGCTTGCGCGGTCGCTGCTGACGCGGTCCCTGAAGGTTTACTCCATGGGGTGTCGCGCGCACAAGCCAGCCTGCCAGGTGTCGCTCGGCGGTGCGGTCCGGTCCGGAACAGGTCGGGGTGGTGTTTGTTTGGTAATTGCAGAGGCTGCAATGGCGTGATTCTATCCGGCGTGTAGACAGCCATTGTGTAGACAGATGGTCACGCTTCCTGTCGTCGACCTATAATAAAGGCTGGCTCCCCGGTGGTTTTCCCGCGAAGTGACCGTGGAGTAACAATGGTTGTGACACAACGTGGAGGGGCAAGTCCCGTGTATCTCAGGCTGGTAAAACTTGCAGGGCTGATCGTGTTGTCGATGGCGTCGATTCCCGTCGATGCCCAGACCCGGGACGTCAATCGTGATGCATCGTTGCGTTTTTTCGAGAATCGTATTCGGCCCCAGCTGGCTGAGAACTGTTACGAATGTCACGGGCCTGAACGCCAGGAGTCTGGTTTGCGTCTGGATACCTATGCCGGGATTATCGAAGGGGGAGATACTGGCGAGGCGGTTGTGCCTGGGGAACCGGATGAAAGCTTGTTACTGGTGGCTCTCTCTTACGAGAATGAAGAGCTGGAAATGCCACCGGACGGCAAGTTGTCCGACCGAGTGGTCATGGACATGCGTCAATGGATTGAACTGGGGGCACCGCATCCTGACCAGGGGCGCCCGGTCACGGAAGCGTCGCCGCAGGAGCCACAGGAAGACCAACAGTGGTCTTTTATTCCGCCGCGAGGGGGCCGGTTGCCGGCAGTACGTCAGGCAGGCTGGCCGCAGTCACCGCTGGACCACCATGTCTTGTCCCGGTTGGAAAAACGAGAAATCGCTCCTGCTCCGGCTGCCGATCGGCGGACACTCATTCGCCGCGTCACATTTGACCTGATTGGT
>CAZITS010000962.1:0-2755 GCA_964542185.1 uncultured Pirellulaceae bacterium | reverse complement strand
CTCGATCTTGACTTGCCAGAGTTGCAACGCGCGTTTTTTCTTGTTGTACCCGCTGTAAACCAGCCTACCAGGCGCCACTTCGACGACAGACGCGTAGCCCTTCCCGCCTTCGGCGATCAGTGTCCGCGACGTCCACGTCTCGCCGCGGCCATCGGGGCTGACCCAAAGATGGTAATGCGGTGGTTGGCCGCGGCCTACGGCAACGACCAGCATGCCGTTGGATAGCAGACAGGGTGTCGGCCAGACTCCCGTGGCGGGCAACTTCTGCGGCTTGCTCCACGTTCGGCCGCCGTCGGTCGATCGCGTCTGAAAGATTGGCTCTCCCCATTCGCCGTTGCGCAGCACCATCAGCAGGTCGCCGTTTGCCAGTTCCGTGATGCCGGGCTCGCCCATACCTTCGGCCCCCAGCTCGGCCCAATAGCCCGGAGTCCCCAACGTCTGCCACGTCTTACCGCGGTCCTTGGAACCAACGACCCACACTCGGGTTTTATACAAGTTCATTTCCGGTACGTATTTCTCAAGCATCGAATACTCTTCGTCGCCCTTCCACCAGCCGTAGGCGCCCGCGATCAGCGTGCCGTCTTTCCGTTCGATCAGGCTGTGCTCGACAAGCGCTGCGCCGGAGTACTCGCCAGTCTCGGAGCGCCCGCCGGTTCCCTGCGGGATGACGAGGACAGCGTCCGTGGGACCAACCATGGTCTTCAAATGGTCGTCCGATCGGTACACCTTGAGGATGCGTCGATCGAGTCGCGTGAACGCGGCCTTTGATCCCAATCCGATGAACGTGCCATCGCGGAGCACGCAACCGGCACTCTGACGCCACTTGTCGTGAAATGTCGCGCGGACTTCCGCCGGTGAGTTAGACCACGTCCTGCCACCGTCAGTCGAGCGGTTGCCGTGAACGAACAGAGAACCATCGGCCAGTTGATGGACAACCGCATCGAACCTCGCAGAGACGAACACTGATGATCCGACGGTTACCTTGATCCTGGGATCATTGAACTCGTCGCCGGCGACGGAGATCGAGCACACGAAAATCAAAGTCGCTGAGGTAACGAATCTCAGCACCCGAATCGAGAAGAGGAGGGATTGCATGGTTGATGCCTATTGCGACTACTCTGACTTGATGACGGTCAGCACACGTGCGTGGAGGTCAAGGACGTCGTTATACACACACACGACCTTTCCAGGTGATACCTCGGCCAACGACGCACGACCGATGAATGCTTGGCCTGTTCTGGTTCCGATATTCATCTTATGTTTTGTGTCCCACGATCTCCCGCCATCGCTGCTCGCCATCACGTAAAGCGGCTTGCCGTAAACCAGCAGGACCGTTCCGTCGGACAGAACCAGCAACTGGCCGTGGACGGCCGGAGCGTCGATTTTCTGCGGCTTCTCCCACCGCACATAGTCGCCCCGTGATCGGCTTAGCCACAAAGGCATCGCGCCATCGCCGTTGCGCATCAGGCACAGTAGTTGGCCGTCGGGCAGGAGCCCCAGGCTCGGCAGACGGAAACCCTCGGGACCGGTATCCGGATCGGCAGCGATCGTCGCCACGTAATGCCATGTATCCCCTCGATCTCTGGAGCGAACAAGCAGCGTGCGGGACTTCTTGAGTTGCCACTTCTCCCAGCGATCGGGATAGTCGGACGGAGTCTGGTCACCTTCAAACCAGCCCCACATGCAGGCCAGCAGATCGCCATTGGGATGCTCGATAATCGTTTGTTCCAGGAACGGACCCGCAACCGGCATCCCATACTCGTCGGTCCCTGCTGCCGCGTTCGGGATGTGAATCAATGCACGTTTTGGACCTGTGTAGCCGGCAAAGTGATTGCGTGAACGATAGATTTCCGCCACATACACGCCGGGATCCCGTTCGTGTCTCTGGGTATATCGTCCCACCAGCAACACGGTCCCGTCTTTCAACGTGGTGATTGACCCCCGGCGGGGTCGTGTCGCGTCCGAGAGCGGAAAGCCAAAGTCCCGATGGCGACTCCATGTCCGTCCCCCATCTCTGGACGCCATGTCGTAACAAAGCAACGTTCCCTCCGCGAGCCGGACCAGAGACGGAAACGTGGAATACGCGCGGACGTGAATGCCCTTTTTATCTTTGTACTCGCCGCCACCCGTGATCTTCACCTGCGCAGCCGCGACTGCGGGAGCGGCCAGCCAGACCGCACCGACGAGTAACGTAAACGTCATTCCTCGCATGGTTGTGTTCCGAATTTGATGGTCGCAAAACGTTCGTCAGAGAGCCGGTTCTCGGGGCAAGTGATGTAGTTCGGGTCACCGGCGTCAGCGGAGATTCTACTCCCTGATCACAACACCGCACACACGAGGAGATGATCAGATCGTGGTTGGCGATGCTATCATTGACAATCCAGTTGTCGTCGTCGTCCTGCGGGCAATGATCCTGCAGCATCACTTCCTTGCGGATCTGGAAGTCGCCCAAGGTCCGAGTGTCCGTAACACACAGGGAATGTCATCGTCCCTCAAAGGGCCCAGGCGACCAAGGACAAGACCTATTCGGTGGCGGACGGTTCACCCCTGCGTCGAGACAAATCACGAATGAAAATGTCCTTGAATCGCATCCGCCCTTCACCGCCAGAGTGGAGTTGCAATGCGATCAAGCCGGAGGTCGCACCAGGCGATGGGTAGGTAAAGTCGATCATCTTTACCCCGTTCAAATGCGTGATGTACCGATTCCCATCGACCTTGATACGCAAGTCGTTCCAGTCGTTTGGCCTGATGACCG
>CAZITS010000961.1:0-2756 GCA_964542185.1 uncultured Pirellulaceae bacterium | reverse complement strand
GATTATGGGAAGCGGGTGAATGAAGGCAGAACGATCAAACAGATCATTGCTGACAATGAAATCCCCAGGCTGTCGGGCACTACGGTGCTGGAGGGGAAAGTCTCGGATTCGGTTTTTGGCGACAACCTGAAAACAAGAGACGGTGTATCAATACGTTTGATGTTTCGTGGCAACCGAATCTCTACGCACGATGTCAATCGAGGCGCCATACCTTTCAAAGACCAGGTTTTGGCCCAAAACCATGATCACATGCTCAACCTGGTGAAGGATGTGCTTGGTTCCTCCCAATTCAAGGTCGAGGGATTGCTGCCCTCTTCAACGGTCATTCCGGCGGAAAACCTGAATTTACTCATGGTTGAGAACGTGTTGCGGATGTACATGGCGCAAAGCTCAACCTCGACTTCCTTGTTTCAGCATTGGCTAAAAGCAAAAGAAGAAGGCTTGTCGGAATTTAAATATGCCGGGCATCAAATCGAGGTCAGTTCACTCAGCGAGAATGGTAAGCTCCCCTATCTCATGGATACCCCTTCAACCAAGGAGAAAGTGGACCGGACGATTGACCCTGCCTTTCTGATTGAGAATGGAATTTGCACGGCTGGCCAATATCATCATCTCCGCAACGCCTCGATCATGGCATTTGGTATGGTGTCCCAGTACCTGTGTGAAAAAGGGATGGTGTTAGTCGACACGAAGACTGAGCACGGTATCAATGCCTCCAATCAAATCGTTGCGGCAGATGAACTTTACACGATGGATTCGTCCCGTTTCTGGAAACTGACCGATGATGGCTCGGTGATGGAACGAGATGGCAAACCGGTTTCTTTCTCAAAAGAATTTGCCCGTGGCATGGTCAAGAATGCAGACATGCAGTTTTCAACGGAGCAAAGTAATGAAATTGCCGTTCGCTATATCGTTGGTTTGCAGCACTTGACGGGCAAAACGTTCGAACCGGATCTGCGTCCACGTGATCAACGCATCATCGAGTCGACCAACTTGATCCTGGAAGCTTTGACGTAGTCTCTCTGCAGACGCGGAACAGACAGGGTGGCCAGGCAGACGCGGTACTGACGTCTGCTGCACCTGCGGAACGGTTGTCTGATCGCGAAGCTTGATCAAGCAGTCTTACTTGCTCAACGCACTCGCCGCGAATCTGTTCAATTAAAGATGGCGGACAATTGACATCGTTGTCGCCAGCATGCTCGGTCTTCAGCACGCGACTGTTGGCAGGCGCCGGACAACCGCCAGCGGTGCCGTTTGCCAACCAACACCGTTGCACGTGAACGGCTCGGCCAGGAGCCCCGACGGCGTTTATTGGACTCGAAACAACGATGGAAAACATTCTGCAGGACTGGCTGGGCACACAGACCAGCAGCTGGGCCTGTCGGTTTATTCTAACGGTCACAGGTATTCCATCATCTACAGTCGCTCACACTTTCTCAGACACGCCGTTAACTTTCCGATCACAGCGGTGGGCGACCTGCGAGAATGGATTCCACTGGACATCGGTCAGGAACGATCAGCCGCTGCGGTGGAACGCGTGCCAACTCAAGATTCCCCGCGGCACATCCGGTAGCCCAGGACCACACCGTTGTGTTCAAGGCAATGGCCAGGCACCACGACATTCCAGTACCCGGCGACTCACCGGTCAGTCGCTTTGATCTTGCTGTTGCTGGCAGAACTTCAAATTGTTCTGGAGTTTGCGGTCGCGCGGGAATTGCTTCAATGCCTGCTGGTAGATCTCGATCGCTTTCTCCCATTGTTTTTGCTTGATATAGATGGCCGCCCACTGGTGCCAGGTGGCCGTCGCATTCCTGACCAGGTGGCGATCGCCTGGCAGTCGCTTCAGTCCTCTGGTGTAGACGTCTAGTGCTGGTTGCCACGCCTGTTGTTTCCGCTGGGTTTGAGACCACAGGTCACAAACTTGCCTCACCAAGCGCGGGTAGCCCTTCTGGTCGATCAACGAGCGACAACGGTCGACTGCCAGCAGGGCCATCTTGTGCTGTTTTTCCTGTTGGTGTTGTCGGACCTCGTTTTGCACATAACTCAACGCGACCTTTTGCAATTCCGTCAGCTTGGTCAAGCGGATTTGCCAGAGCCTGATTTGCTGTTCCGCTGCGGTTGTCCCCTTGGTATTTCTGAGCGCACGGGCATGTTCTTGAACGGAATACGCAAGCTTTCTACCAAAACCGCGTTCGTCAATACCCGACTCCATAGCCTGTGCATACACATCCGCGGCAGCGTGCCAATCTTTTTTCTTGAGCAGGCCAGACGCCCACTGGTCCCAAACGGCCACCAGATTCTTTCGCAAGTGACGGTCTCGTGGAAGTACTTTCAAGCCCTCGAGATAGATCTGAGCGGCGGCTTTCCACTGCTCGTCTGCCAGTAACGTCATCACCTGTCGGTCAAACACCAGACGCCTTAAATCGCGAACTACGTTGTTGCTCGCAGTACGCCGCTGCCGCTCGATCAACGCCAAAGCCTCATCCGCGTTCTGCGGCAACCGAGTGGCCACCATCGACTGCAGAAAACGATCGGTGACCCGTTGCACGCGCTGCTGGCCTTGAAAACGACTCGTGATCTCGCCCAGTAACTGTTCGGCCTCAGCCACTCCTGACGACGCAAGAGTACCGGCCAGCCATTCCTGAATAATATAGGCTCTGTTTTGCCGAAACCGCCGCTCGTCGGGATCGGCCTCGAGGGCGCGATTCAGCACGTCGACTGCTTCGGCAAACTTCTGTTGTGCCATCGTCGCCTGA
>CAZITS010000960.1:939-2759 GCA_964542185.1 uncultured Pirellulaceae bacterium | reverse complement strand
GCTGTTTTATTGGGGACCACTCATGTCACACTGCCTCCAAACCACGCTCCTCATAACGCTACTAGTCCAGCTCGCTAGCGGCTGTGGTTCTGACCGGACACCGCGAGAACTCCACCCTGCCGCAGCCACGCCACGCAATGGCCAACGCGCTCCGTTCGCAAACACCCCGGCCCTCCCCCGGCCCAGCAGGCCTTCCCCGCGACGACCAACTACGTCGACTCCAGCAGTCCGTCTGGTCAGTGTCGACAAGCCCGTGACGCCCCAGCCTGCCACTCCTCCTGTTCCTCTGACTGCTGGCGTCCACCAACTGTTTCTCGACGATGCCCTGCTCTTCGATCGCAACAATATCACCAGTAACTTGCACGCGCCACGCAAATTCTCCGCCAATCCGGTCTTGATGCCCGAACCCAGCCTGGAAGTTGATGCGTTGCTCTACGGGACCGTGTTATTTGACGAAGTAGCCGAATGTTTCAAGATGTGGTACTTCACTGGCCGCGCGGGAACCCAAATGGCCTGGACACTGGCGTACGCGACAAGCAACGACGGCATTCACTGGAAAAAGCCCGACCTGGATGTCATCGCCGGGCTGCGATCGCCAGCCAATACCGTGATGACCCATCCGCTCACGGAAAACTTCGGCGAACCTTTCAGTGTGATCATCGATCGCCACGACCCCGATCCGGCCCGGCGTTACAAAATGGTCTACCGTTACCTCACCCCACTCCCCGGTATGAAGGCACTGGGGACGACTACTGCTACCAGCGCCGATGGCATTCATTGGCAACCGTATGGACGCGTCCAGATGCCTGCAATCCTGGACATCGGGCATTTTTTCTACGATCCGCTGCGACGCAAGTACGCCGTCTATGGAAGGTTGTGGGCCCACCGTCGCCAGGTCCAATTGGCATATTCCGACGACTTCAAGTCCTGGACCAAACCGCAACTGGTTGCCGACATCAACGATCAGGATCCACCGGGCACGCAACTCTATTCGCTGGCCGTGCATGTCGACGGGGGTCAGTACATCGGGTTGGCGCAACTCTATACGCGGGGAACCACGCATCTGCTCGAATTCGAACTGGCTGCCAGCCGAGACGGCCGCACATGGAAACGGGTCCACCAGGGCGAGACCTTCCTGCCTTGCGGCGGACATGGGGAGTGGGATCGTTTTAATAACTCGATTTCCGGCAACCCGGTCCGAGTTGGTGACGAGCTGTGGTTCTACTACGGCGGACGGACGTATCGACACTCGGGATATGGTGGAAACGACCGCGGTACCGAGGAAGCCCAGAGCCTCCGAGCTCGAGTGGGCGGAACCGCTAAAGCGACCGACAAGCCGGCCGCGTTTGCTGGCATGCGCAGCGCCATCGGGCTGGCCAAACTGCGTCTGGACGGCTACGTCTCCCTGAGCGCTTCCTATGACGGCGGTACGGTGACCACCGTACCCGTGATCCCGGGCGCATCCAGTCTCCATCTCAACGCGGCGGCTCGCTGGGGCCGTATCACCGTGGAGGTCCTCGATCAGCAAGGTCAACCCATTCCCGGCGCCCGCTCACTGCCCGTCCAGTCCGATGGTACCGACTTGACCGTTCGCTGGCCTGCACCCGCAGGCAGTCCGCTGGCTGCCAAACGCCCCATCCAGTTGCGTTTCACCCTGCACAACGCCAGGCTCTATTCGTACTGGGTCCAGTGACACCGGATTCCAGTCGCCCTCCGCTGTCACCCTATTTGGCACCCTATTTGGCACCCTATTTGGCACCTTCGTTGACACAGCACACTGCGCATCAACGCTTACCCAGAATCGGCGTATCAAACCCTTC
>CAZITS010000960.1:0-929 GCA_964542185.1 uncultured Pirellulaceae bacterium | reverse complement strand
TCCAGTGACACCGGATTCCTGTCGTTCCGCTGCCAGAGTTCACTGCGTGTTAACGCTTGCCCAGTGTTAACGCTTGCCCAGAATCGGAGTGTCAAACCCTTCGATATCGGCGGGCTTGATACCCTTGCGGTAGCCGCCAAAGTTGAAGGTGACCGGGTTGTAGGGGCCGACAAAGGAAACCTCGTTGTCAGCTGCGATCGCGTCGTCCATTCCCAGGCACCACAGGTGCGCGTTAACGAGCATCCGTCGAAAACCTTCGTTGAGAATATCCTCTGAAGCGCCATGCGTGGTAGCAAATACCCGCGACCGCGGATTGTCCCGACGATAATGCCGGATCCAGCAGACGGGCAACACCTCCTTCGTCGTATCGGGTGGATCGTCAAACTTCATCCCGTTGAGAATTTGCCCACGTGCCAGGACGATACTGCCTTTGCGGGGATGCGCGTTGTAACCGCCGCACTGCGTGTGGACATCTTTAACGCCCCGCAAGATCGGGTGTTTGGCTTGCGTCTTTTCCAACTGGAGTCGGGAACTCTGCCGGTGATTGCGGCCGTAGTGCCCGACCCAATGCTCGCCCAGGATCGCCTCACCAAAACCAGCCTGCCACTCTTTCTCGGGACCGTTGTAGCCATCGTTGTATTTGGCATACTTCCCTTTGAGCCCCTGGAACCCATGGGTTGTCGTCCGCAGTCCCATCACCGGTTTCCCGGTCGCCAGGTAATCTTCAATATGCTGCATCTGCTCGTCACGAAACGCCTGAAAACGGGTGAACAGCACCATCAGGTCGGCCGTCTTGAGCGCCTCTAAACCAGTAATATGGTTACTCCCCGGCTTGATCGTCCCGTCTGCCGGATCGGTCGTAACAAAGAAGCTGCATTTGAACCCGTAATGGCGTGCCATAATCCGCGCCAGCGCCGGCAGACTCTCCT
>CAZITS010000959.1:0-2761 GCA_964542185.1 uncultured Pirellulaceae bacterium | reverse complement strand
TGTTCCACACGAATGGCGGCAGCGGCCGCGTTGGAAAGCTCGAAGTGCGATATCACCAAGATATGATTCTCGGCGAGATCTATCCCGAGATCGGATTCATCACTCAGGCCGCACTTGCGAACGGCGGCGTGGAAATCGAGAACACGGGAAGTGAACCGCTGGTGTTGACCTTCGACTTCCCGCAGCACGCGCATTCAAGAACGCCCGGTGTTGCCGTTGCGAAGTAGTCGCTCGATGTCGGTAATCCGCATACAGGACCGGCTCGTGTCCCATATTGACCGAGGTAGTGGAACGATTCACATCCAAACAGGATATGTTCACTTTGCTGAGCGATCTGAGTGTGTTTACGAGTGTGTTCTTTCTGATGCTGGCTACGAGTGCCGTGATCTACCTGCGTTACCGTCAACCGCAGCGTGAGCGACCTTACCGTGTACCCTGGTTCCCGCTACTGCCAATTCTGTTCCTGGTTTTCAGCATCTGGTTTATCAGTATGGTCACCCTCCAGAGCCCGCAGGACGCGGCCATCGGAATCGCGCTCATTCTGCTGGCGTTACCCGTTTATTTTTTCTTCAAATCCAGCCGCAAATCGTCACGCGGCAACGTGGCTGCCAACACGGATGATTGACGATCTTCGCGGGTCGACTTCCAGTGGCCGGTCGTCGTCCGTGCCGGGGCCCCACCTGAAAACGGTTAACATCGGAACAAGCAGAACACCGGAACAGGGAGGACACGGTTCGCCTGGCATGGTAGAACTCGGCGTTCACCCGACAAGCCAAATGCTGGAAAGGACGTCGACATGACGGCCGTTGAGGGCTGTATCGCCAAGATGCTGACCGAATGGGGCGAAACCGTACAGTATGCCCTGCCGATCGGCGACACACAGGTGGCGATGAACTCCTGCATTGGAGAGCGCATCTGTCTCGAGTATCTGGGCCTGATCGAGTGCATTTATTGCGGCCGGAAGATCAAGAAGAGCTTCAATCAGGGGTATTGTTTTCCTTGCGCGCGGTCCCTGGCCCGCTGTGACATGTGCGTGGTCAAGCCCGAGACCTGTCATTATCAGAAGGGTACCTGCCGGGAACCGGAGTGGGGTGAACAGCATTGCCTGATCCCGCACACGGTTTACCTGGCGAATTCATCGGGCATCAAGGTCGGGATTACCCGCCAGGTGCAACAGCGCACCCGCTGGATGGACCAGGGTGCCACCCAGGCGCTCCCGGTGCTTGCGGTCGACACACGCCTGGATGCCGGGAATGCAGAAGTCGCACTCAAACGGTTCGTTTCAGACAAGACCGACTGGCGCAAGATGCTCAGGGAGACCCGCCGCCGCAGGACCTGCGGCAGGTCCGCGACGATCTCTTCGGACAAAGCGGCGACGCAGTTGACGGCCGGCGGCTCCCCGCAGAGGAAATTCTCGAGATCAACTACCCGGTCCTGAAATTTCCCGACAAGGTGCGCGCCCACAACCTGGACAAGTCACCGATCCTGGAGGGGACGCTGATGGGCATCAAGGGCCAGTATTGGATCCTGGACGAGGTAGTGATCAACATCCGCAAATACGCCGGTTATCGAATTCAACTCACCACAGCATAATCGTGGGCGGGGCGCGTCACGTCCCGTTGATCACCGGGGATTTTGCGACCGCTGCCCGTGCGCGCTACGCGATCACTTCGGGCACCGCTCGACCGTGCAGGCCAATCGGAACCGTGTTGCCAGATTGGTCGAGCACGGTCTGATTGGGATCAAGGCCCACCAGCTGATAGATGGTCGCCACGTGATCGGCCGAACTCACAGGCCCGTCGATGGGCCAACCGGCCTGATGATCGCTCTTGCCGTGAACGTAACCGCGTTTCACGCCACCACCGGTGAGCAGGATAAATCCGCATTGGGTCCAGTGATCGCGGCCGGCCGCATTCTTATTGACTTTCGGAGTACGCCCCATTTCGCCCATCACTACAACCAGTGTCGAATCGAGCAGACCGCGGGCGTCCAGGTCCTCGATCAGTGCCGTATAATTCTGGTCGAGGGTCGGCAGGTTGAAATTCTTGAGCAGGTGAAAATTGTTCGAATGGGTATCCCACTGCCCGGCACCAATCTTGCCATGCAAAGCCGACTCGGTGGTAACCCCAACAAAGCGAACTCCCGATTCGACCAGCCGTCGAGCCGTCAGCATGCAGGATCCAAACAGGTCCCTGCCGTAGCGCTCGCGAACCCGCCGCGGTTCTTCCGACAAATCAAAGGCTCGCCGGGTCTTGTTCGAGGTCAGCAGATCATAAGCGTAGCGCTGGTGGTCTGCGAAGCTGCTGACTACCGGAACCTTCTCCGCCGCGGTGAGCTGATCACCAAACTGCTGGAGCAGTGAACGGCGACGATTCAGCCGATCAAGCGTGATCGGCGGCAGTTGATCGAGCAACGGCATGCTTGGTTCGGCCAGCGGCGTCGGCGGATCCACATGGGCGTTGCGCCCTGCGGTTTCTTCGTCAAATCGCGCCTCATAGGTCGTAAACACTGGATCGTATTGCCGTCCCAGGAAACCTCCATACGGCCCTGCGCGGTATCTTCCCTGGCTGTGGCCCGGATGAGACGGCATCCACACATAGGCCGGCACATCACCTGCGTGGAGCCCAGCGTGGTGCATCACGGCACCGATGCTGGGGTGGTCCGTCCGTTTGGCAATATTATTGACAATCACCGGACCCGAGTATCCGGTCAACATGTTGTACGGGCTGTGGGTGTTGTAGAGATGTGTGTGCGTACGGAT
>CAZITS010000958.1:1305-2762 GCA_964542185.1 uncultured Pirellulaceae bacterium | reverse complement strand
GACGCCAGCAAGGCAGTCACGGACGAAGACGAGATGCACGGAGGGTCGCGTGAGTTTTTTGCGATTGGCGGTCATTGGAGCCGGACACCTCGGACGAATTCATACACGACTTCTCGAGTCTCACGAGCAGATCGCCGTCGCTGGCGTGGTTGACCCCAATCCGAAAGCATGCCAGTCGGTCTCGGCTGAATTCGGGGTCCCGGCCTACTCCCATCACCTCGATCTCGCGAACCAGATCGATGCAGCCATCATCGCTACCCCCACGGTATTCCACCATCAGGTCGCCCTCGATCTGATCGGTCAAGGAGTCCATACCTTGATCGAAAAGCCGCTCACACATTCAGTCCAACACGCCGACGCCCTGGTACGTGCCGCAGCAGAGCAGAACGTGGTGCTACAAGTTGGTCATGTAGAACGCTTTAGTCCCGCCCTATCCGCCATCCAACCCCATTTAAGGGATCCCTATTTTTTTGAAGCCAGTCGCACCAGTGCCTATACGGGCCGTTCTACCGATATTGGCGTTGTACTCGACTTGATGATCCACGACCTGGACGTCGTCTTGTCACTGGTACAACAACCGGTTGTCGACGTCGAAGCCGTTGGCTCAACGGTCATCGGACCACATGAAGATATGGCTCATGCGCGTCTCAGGTTCGCGAACGGCTGCACCGCCAATCTCCATGCCTCACGCGTCAGTCCACAAGCCCAACGCACTATGAAGGCATACACCGCCGAGTACGCCGCCGCCATTGACTTCTCGGAACTCACCGCGAGCCTGCTACCACTGAGGGATACGACGTCCCACGCTACGTGGCAATCCCAGGCAACTGCCGGACAGAATGCCGCGGCATCTGCCAGTCCGCTCGAGCTTCCCTGGACCGGACTCACAGTGGAATCCAACAATCCTATTCTCGAAGAGCAACGCAACTTCCTGGATTGCATTCGCTCGAGCCAGACACCGCGTGTTACCGGCAAGCAAGCCCGCGACGCAGTCGCGATTTGTCAGCAGATTACGCGACAAATTCAATCCAACCAATTGCGAAAGGTGGCGTAAGGTTACCTGACCGCGGCCTGCCGACCTCCGCACGGAACGTGTCACACCGCCTCTGGTCCACGCGCAACTCCACCGATCTGAATTGTCTCGTGAACAGGCAGGACGAGGATTTTTCCATCTCCAATTGAACCGTCGGGTCCCGTTCGAGCTGCTTCCTGAATCGTCGCGACCGTGCGCTCGAAAAAATCCTCGTTGACCGTAATTTCCAGTGCCACTTTGCGCAACAGGTTCGTGGTGTATTCCATCCCACGATACATTTCGGGCTGACCACGTTGTCGACCGAACCCCTGCGCATCGCAAACGGTCATCCGTTCTACCCCAATACGCAGTAACGCCTCACGAACGGATTGAAGCCGGGTCGGCTGAATCAGGGCCAGGATCATTTTCACGGAAGAGTTCTCCC
>CAZITS010000958.1:0-1295 GCA_964542185.1 uncultured Pirellulaceae bacterium | reverse complement strand
AAATTACGACAGACATCGCCAGAACGAGAAACGACCGGCCATCCGGCCGGTCGTTCTGCTTTAGATCTGTAGCAATGTTTGCTTGCGCAAGCAGCGAGGCTACTCTGCCTTAGCAGGAATTCCTTGGTTCTTGAGAAACAAAAACGACCCAGCCCCTCCACCGCTACTAATCGCGTTCGCGTTGTAGATAAACTGTGAATCCAACGCCTTCTTGATCTCGGTCGCTGTCTCTGACAAGTGCGCCCGAGTGTAGGCGTCCAGGTTCTCCCCTGAATCAGCCAGGAATTTCTCGATCCTGGCGTGCAACTTTCTCAGCTCACCGATCGCCAGATTCTGGATCGGCTTGTAAGCTGCCGACGAACCTGCTCCGGGCATACTGAGATCAATCAAACGCTCAACATGCTCGCGTTGCAGATTACGCCGGAGACTGGAAATCGCTGGCTTGCGCGCCGTCGTTTTCTCCTCTACTTTCTGGGCACATTCCGACCAGATCGAAGTAGCGGTCTTTTCCAACAACTCCGGCAACGTGAGTGCGTCCTGATCACTCGGTACACGGAACTCATTGTCGTAGACCCGGCGCAACACAGTGGGATTCATCAGCATCGTCAGAACCGAAGCTTGAATGCCCATTACCCGATCGTGTATCGGCCATGTCGCATCCTGGCTCACTCGCCCCATATCGCGCCATTTGGCATCAGTCATATGGGCCAGCAACTCTGGCTTCAAACCAAACGCGTCGTCGTAGAAGGCATGTTTGATCACCCAATCGAGTGCTGCCCGCTGATCTGCAGCCGGCACCACTCGCAGCGGTGGACGACCATTCGGATCACCTTTGTGGTCACGGCTGACAAAGACACCACCGACCCAGTTGGCCAGCATGCTCAGCGAGCGTGTCTGCAGTGAAAGCGTAATGTTGTAACCACGACTGGCCTTGGCCCAGCTGTCACCTTTCTTGACGAACTTCTGCAGGATCCGATCGCGGTGGTAAACAGCCAGATTCATCTGACTCTGGGCATACTCCAGAGGCTTTTTACTGAAGTCATAACGGCGGGCAAAAGGATCCGGGCCTAAAGTGTCTTCATCCGTGGCGTACGCCAATTCGGGTTCAGCCACCCGGGCCAGAATCGCATCCTGTTTGGGAGCAAAGGTGTAACCGTACTCGATCGCCCACATATCGTAAGCGCCAATTCCACTCATCGCCCAGTCACCTTGCACTTCGCCCTCATCCAAACGGATGTTGACCGGTGCGTAATCCATCACGGAACCGCCGTAGGTCTTCTTTCCCTTGAATTCCT
>CAZITS010000957.1:0-2763 GCA_964542185.1 uncultured Pirellulaceae bacterium | reverse complement strand
TCTAGTTGGGGTGTTTTGGCGATCACGGGGAGGTTGTTGTCACGCGCGCAGAGTACGGTATCTGCCAACGTGGCCAGGTCAAAAAAACCGTGTTCGTATTCGATATAGAGAAAGTCGAAACCGGCATGTACATAGAGCTTGACGAGTCCGGGGCGCGCGTATTCCGTCAGCATCCCTCCTACCAGTGCACGGCCGTTTCCCAGAGCGGACTTCAGAGTACGGCCCGGCTGATCCTCAGTTCCAGCAGCACTGCGGTTCGCTAGTGGAGAGTTTGATTTTGCCATCCTGGGAAGTCCTTGCTGAAGGAGGCTGAGTGCGAAGACTGGGGGGAACTTTTGCCGACCACATTGTAGCAGCACCCTGAAAGACAAGGGGCGGTCGCATCGCGCTGACGGACCGCAAGTCGACGTGTACAGCGGACCCTTGGTCGTGGTAGGATGGGCAGTGTGTGGAATACCGTTCCCTGCACACGCTCCCTGGCAGAGCAGGGGATGCCGTGGTCGATGTGCCAGGTTGACTGGCGTCCTCTCCGGGAGTGGTTCGTAACCCCCGACTTTGTCGGAGCGCAAAGCATGCGGTGGTCTCTGACGCAACTTGGGTTGCTCGCGTTCTCTCTCTCTGTGCCTGCGCTGCTAGTGGCAGCGGATCCACTCCACCAGGTCATTGATCATCATATCCGTGGCGCAGCAGGTGGTCCCGTTGCTCCGACTGCGAGTGATGCTGAATTCCTGAGGCGGGTGACCCTCGACCTGGCGGGCCGAGTGCCGACGATCAAGGAAACACGGTCTTTTCTGGAGAACGCGGATACAAACAAAAGAGTGCAAGTCGTCGAGCGGCTGCTCGCGTCGAAGGATTACGCGAGGTGGATGCAAGAGTTTGTCAGTGTCTGGGTACTCGAACGACGCAACGAGACCACCATCGCCCAGCCGGACTGGGTGCGTTACCTCGAAGAATCGTTGGCTGCTGACCGGCCTTGGAATGAGATTGTGGGTGAACTCTTGTTTGTTCCGGCAGAAGAGCCGGAACATCCTGCGGCTGCAAAATTTATGTTGGTTGCAGGCCGCAAGGGAAATTCGCACCAAATTACCCAGGACGTCGCGCGACTATTCCTGGGAAGAGACATCATGTGTGCTCAGTGTCACGACCATCCATCGGTAGAGAGCTATACCCAGCGTGATTATTTCGGTTTGTATTCGTATGTCCAGGAGAAACCGAGTCAGGCCCGTTCGGAATTTGAGTCTGTCTTTGAGCCTGGGCAACAGTCGACCGGACCGCGACTACCGGGACGCCCTGAACGCGAGGTGCCAGAATTTGAGACAGCACAGGAAGCGGAAGCCGCCGCCTACCGTCCACGGTTGATGTTGTCTGCGGATCTTCCGCACCCCGAAAACCGTCTGTTCGTACGAACGTGTGTCAATCGATTCTGGTATCTGATGATGGGTCGTGGCCTGGTCCATCCACTCGACGCAGATCATCCGGAAAACCCGCCATCGCATCCCGAGTTGCTGGAGGCCTTGCAGGCCGGATGGATAGCCAGTGCGTTGCGAATCAAGCCGCTGCTGCGGCAGATTGCCTTGAGTGACGCCTACCAGCGGGCTGGCAGCTGGTGCGGGCTCACAGAGGGTGAGAGGATTGCCGAGGACCGCTACAGAGTGGCCATCCCCAAGCCTCTGACCCCAGAGCAACTTGCGTGGTCCCTGTTGGTGGCGACCGGGAACCGCGCGCGTATGGAGCAGACGCCAGCCAGTGAGCCCAAATTCAACTGGTACGATTATATCAATGGACTCAGTGAACGATTGCCGGCGAATACTGCCGAAACGTTGGACCTGTTTGGGCGGGTGCTGGGCGCGCCGGAAGGTGAGAATCAGGATCAGTTCAATCCAGCCATGGGGCATGCATTGTTTTTGATGCACGAGCCGTTGGTGCTGGATTGGCTCGAGGCCCGTCCCGGGTCGACTGTGGAACGTGTGCTGGCTGCCAAGGATGCATCCGCCCAAATCGAGGAGATCTACTTGAGCGTTCTGTCTCGCCGGCCCGATGCTGAAGAACACCGTGACACACTCGAGTACTTGCAGGCCCATCAGGACGCACCTGCGCGGGCGGTTGTCGACCTCGTATGGGCGCTCCTGGCTGCTGCGGAATTTCGTTTGAACCACTAGGGGAATGGTATGTCACAGCGTGACGGCTGTAACCGCCGAGACCATAACATCAGCCGGCGGCAGGTACTGGGTTCGTTGGCAGGAGTGACCGGGATGGGAGGCCTGGGAACGCTGCTTGATCCCGGTGTCGCAGAGGAGATCAAACGCAAGAATCGGCAGGTGCTCTTTATCTGGCTCGACGGCGGCATCAGCCAGTTAGAGAGCTGGGATCCGAAGCCGGAAAGTGAATTTGGTGGTCCCTTTCGCAGTATTCCGACGATTCTTCCGGGAACCCACTTTAGCGAGCTGACACCGCACACGGCGCAGATCGCGGATCGTCTGGCGGTCATTCGCAGTATGTCCACTAAAGACGAGAACCACTCCAGCGCTGTTCCCCGTGTACAGCGGGGCGATCCCAAAAATCGCGGGGTTACCTATCCGTTTCTAGGGTCCGCCGTCAGCCATTTATTGCCGCCCCCAGAGAACCAGCTGCCTCCCTACATGCATGTCAAACCGGGGCGTGGGGGTTACATGTGGAAGGACGCGGGATTTCTCGGCGCGCGTTATGGCGCCCTGGGCCTGGGTGACGGCAAGCCACCGATCCATATACGGCGGCCGCCACAAC
>CAZITS010000956.1:0-2764 GCA_964542185.1 uncultured Pirellulaceae bacterium | reverse complement strand
AAAGTCTGACTAACAGTGCTGCGCGCGCATGGCTTTCTGGCGCGGCGCGACGCATTGGATTCGCGCGGCCGCGAGGCCGCGAACTGGCACTCTGGCTGAATCGCGAACGCCACCTTCCGGTAGCGCCGCACATTGTGGATGCGCAGCTCGAACTCTTGCAGCAACTCGATATCAAACCCGGCGCCGCCCGTTTTCGACTGCCTGCCTGGCCTGAGGCAGAATCGGTGGCCGAACAATTTGTGCGGCGGTCACATCTCGGCGGAGGCTTTGTCGTTCTCAACCCGGGCGCAGGCTGGGAATCGCGTGTGTGGCCAGCGGAATCCTACGGGCGACTGGCACGCATGCTCGGAGAACAGCTGAACCTTCCCTCCGCAGTCGTCTGGTCCGGAGAAGTCGAACGGTCCGCAGCAGATCGGATCCAGGAAAAATCAGGCGGACACGCGGTTCTAGCACCATCTACGACACTACGTGAGCTGGCTGGCATCTTGAGACGCGCACGGCTCTTCATCGGCTCTGACACTGGGCCACTGCACCTGGCGGGCGCGGTCGGAACACGCTGTGTTGGCCTCTATGGCACCACCCACCCTGATGCCTCAGGACCGTACGGCGACCACCACCAGGTGGTACAGGCCTATTTCCAGAAGTATCAAACGAGCCGTGAACGACGGCGGGCAACCAACGATGCCATGCAGGCGATTACGCCCGAACATGTCTTTCAGTCCTGCCAGGACCAACTGCAATTCAAAACGTCGCCAGCCGAACCCAATGCAGCGTGAGTCAACTTGCCACACGCTACAGGATTTCCAGCACATTTTCTGGCGGGCGCCCCAATCGGGCCTGACCACCGGCGACGACTACGGGACGCTGCATTATTTCCGGATGTGCCGCCAACGCAGCTATCCAGCCTTGCTCATCCTCTGGTTCCGGCAACAGCAACGCACGGAAATCCTGCTCACGAACAAGCTGTTGGACAGGCAACTCGAGCTGATCCAGTAACGCGGACAACACCGATTCCGCTAGGGGTGTTTTGAGGTATTCCACGACCCGCGGTTCAATACCGCGAGCTCGCAACAACTCGAGAGTTTGCCGACTCTTGCTACAACGCGGGTTATGGTAAATCGTTACTTCCGACACCTGGGCTCCTCCTGTTGAACACACGACACGTACCCGCACAGTGACAGCGTACTCTATAATCTCCTAATCGGTATTCCTGTCAACGGTTTATGGACGGTGCCAGTACTCGATTGGTACGTTAACAGGCTGGCACGTCGTGTTCTGTCCACGTTAGCCGCACCCACTACACAGCGTCTGAGTAGCTGCTGACGGAGAACGAGCTGGCTGCGAAGGTGCCAATGCACAACCAGCCGCAGCGACCGCCAGCCCCAGGAGACTTAGCGTGACTTCCCACCGTCTACATCTGGTGACCTGTTGTTGCTGGTTCCTGGCGTGCACAGCAACTGCCGCTCATGATTGGCCGCAATGGGGCGGCCCTGCCCGCAATTTCAAAGTCGGCGGTCCCCGGCTTGCCCAAACGTGGCCGCCAGGCGGTCCAGCCTGCCTCTGGGATCGGCCACTGGGTGACGGTTATGCAGGAATTGCGTCTGTCGGTAACCGCCTCTACACCATGTATCGTAGCGCAGGTCGTGAGTACGTCGTGGCACTCGACGCTAACTCTGGAGAAACCATCTGGCAACATCACTACCCAGCCCCCTTCCTGCCGAAAACCGATCTTCAACCTGGTCCAGGCCCTCATGCGACACCACTGGTCGCCGGTGACCGGCTCTGTACCGCTGGTGTGACTGGGATTGTTCACTGCCTGGACCTCGCAACAGGCGCAGTGATCTGGCAACGCAACCTGGTTCAGGACTTTGCGGGCACAGTCCTTTTCCGCGGCTACTCCTGCAATCCTCTACGTTACGGAGATTCGGTCATCTTGACGGTCGGTGGTCAAGGACAGGGAGTTGTCGCCTTGACGCTGTCTCAGGGAAACGTCAAGTGGAAATCACAGAACTTCGACATTTCACATGCCTCGCCACTTGTCATCCAGTTTCGCGGTCAGGCTCAACTCGTCGTCCTGGCCAGTCGCTGCATTGTTGGCATGAACCCTGACAACGGGTTACTCCTCTGGTCACACGAACACCCGATGACCGGCGGTCACATCGCCAGTATGCCAGTGTGGGGCACTGGAGACCGGCTGTTTTTCTCATTCGCATACGGAGGGGGGAGTTACTGCCTGCAACTCGCTGACAAAAACGGCACCACCACGACCACACAACTATGGCAAAACAAGCGAATGAAGATCCATCACAGCAACGCGATCTCTACCCAAGGTTACCTCTATGCATCAAGCGGCGATTTCGGGCCCAAGCTATTTAGCGCACTCAATCTGATAACGGGAAAACTTACCTGGCAACAACGTACGCTCGGCCGCTGCTCCCTGGTGTATCGAGATGGAAACTATCTCATCCTTCAGGAAGACGGCCAACTCACGCTGGCAACGCTGACTCCCGAATCGCTCAAGATCCACGCGCAAGCCCAGCTCTTTCAAGAGCGGGCCTGGACGCCACCCACATTGGCAGGAACGCGCCTCTATGTCCGCAACCGCAGTCGCATCATGGCATACGAATTACCGGCCGCAGAGCCTTGAGACCAGATTTACACATCGTCGGGGCATACTTTCAGGCAGTCGCTTGCTCCCGGGGCACGAATCAGGGCCGGCCATCCTCGCTTCCTACGCGTATTTCCCAAATGCCAGACGCAGTGG
>CAZITS010000955.1:0-2767 GCA_964542185.1 uncultured Pirellulaceae bacterium | reverse complement strand
CTGCTCGATCTTCTGGCGCTTGACGTTCACCTCCGCCTCGAACCCCTCGATCTTTCGTCTGCACTCGTTGAAGAGGTGCTCGGTGGTGGCGCGGTCGGAGGCAATCATCGCATCGTACACCGCCTTCCCGAACTCCTCCTTCGTGTTCCGCGCCTTCTTCTCCAGCAGCATGATCTCGCCCTTCAGCTTCGTCTGCTTCGCGCCGCGCTCGGTTGCGTCTGCGGCCTTGGAGGCCCACTTGGCGAGTGAGTTTGACTTCATCGATCTGGGTGTCAAAACCAAGAAAGCGCGCGCGAAACGTCTCACCTGCCAGGCGGATCGCGGGCTGATTCAAGCGGGGGAAGCGAAATCGCTGGCGGATCGTTGCCGGATCTCTGCGCAGATAGATCGGTGGCAGGTTGACGGCTTGATCTGCCGAGATGGGAAATCGTTGAGTACGGATTGTCTGCCATCCCACCGCCTGGATCTCCAGCGTGTAGTCGTCGCCCACGGGCAAGCCAGACAGGGCGCATTGGCCGGTCATCCAGTTCCGCACCAGTGTGTTGCGGACCACCGTATCACCACGGCGGAGAATGGCGCGGCAATCGACGAGATGCGCATTCGCATCGCCGCTCACATGAAACCTGATTTCGCCGCGGGTGGCACTCCAACTGCGCAGCGCTTCAATCCGGCAACCGCCCAGCGTACCATCCTGTTGGTGCTCGATCCGGACCGTGTGTTTCTCCACGGGTAAATGCCTGGCCAACACGATCTCGCGCGGTAGCCCGCGGGGCTGCAAGACGCGTTCCGCTTTCCCATCGATGGTCACGACCAGTTGTCCCAGATTGGGTGGGCCATACGCCGGAACGTTGTGCCCGCCGAGTCGCACGGCCACACCACTTCCTGTAAAGGTGAACGCCAGCGCGGCACCCTGCTCGGAGGTCTGCAAAGATGCTGTCTGGGCGAAACGAAATCGACTCTCTTGCCAGTTTCCCGACCGGTGCACCTGGTCCAGGTCAGTGGCGGGTGTCCTGGTTGGTGCGAGCAAGAGACCGGAGGTGGCATCCGGATGGGCCCGGTGGAGCACACCCTGACATCTCCCTCGTTCGTTGCGGGGGCCGCGGGCCACCAGAAACTGATCCCGGGCAACTCCGACAATACCCAGCGCGCAATCAAACTCGTACCGTCCCTGCATCTGAAACTGGGCGTCTGTCTGCAAGAGGATTTGCGGTTTGCCATAACAGCCGAACCACCATGCGCCGTCATGGTAGGTGGCTGTTTGAATTCCCAGCTCTGTCCACCCGCTTTCAATGACGTGTTTCTTGCTAAAAGTGAAGTCCGCGTCGTACTCGTAAACGTAATTTTCTGCCACGCCATTGGGCAGGCCCCCCACCACATAGAAGCGACCGTCCCGTACCCCGATCCCCCCCGCGCCGTGAAAGACTTCCTGTGTCGGGTGTCTGGCCAGCAAGTCCAGCGAGGCGGCATCATAGACGTAGACCCACGAATCGGCGTTTCCCGCCGGATCGTTGAACCGACCGAGATTGACGGCAACAAAGACCTTTCCTGCGTGAAAACACAAGTCGCCGTGGTGGCTGGCAACGGGAATCTGCCGCAGGACCTTCCCACGCGGATCCGTTTTCACTAATTCTGTTGTGAAGGACCAGTAGAGGGTGTCGACTTCGTTTGTGCAGACACCTTGCAGGTGGTGTTGATAGTCTCCGCCACAGTGGACGTCCGTGGGTGGGAATGCAGCCCAGCCCAGCGACGACATCAGCGTCATTGCCATGGTCACCGTGGCAACCCGTGCCAGGTCCCTGGCGCTACCCGTTTTCCACGCCATCATCTTCCATGCCATGATGCCTGCTCCGCTTTTTTATCGGTAGAGTGTCGGTTCGCCCCAAACCGTCAGGTTGTGGCCCGGCGTCGAATTTCTGGCAGCGATCGTGTGCAAGGAGAGTTTCACCACGTCGGACTTGGGTAGCGTGACGTCAATCGACACGGGGGCGGCACCCGCTTTGAGTACGGGAGTCCGCGCGAGTTCGCTGCCGTTGGCTGTGATGACGAAGCGAACGGCTCCGCCTGACCCCGCGCTGGGGTGCAGGCCGACGCGGCAGGTGAAGCGGTTAAAGACCCGGCCGGGTGCCAGCACAAAGTCGAGTGAGAAGGGCGTCCCCATGCCGTAGCCGAAGCGGACCTTTGTCCCCGGTTGGTCGTGAGCAAAGCCCAGGGGGTGGAGTTGTCGCTGAGCGTCCATCGCCTGATTCACGAGAAACGGAGTAACATAATACGGATGCGGGATCATCTGGCCAGTAAAGTCGGGTAGCCAGTCGCTTAGCCGTTGTTCAGCGTATCCCGGCAGGTCCTGGTCAAAACGGTCCGTTGCCAGACAGAGTGCCGTGTAGATGACGTCGGCCGTATGGCGTGCATTGGCAAGTGCTGCGATGGCGCGATGCTGATCAGCTTTTTTGCCGTCGCCGTACATCATGTCCTGGACAATGGGAATGATGTGTGTGCCGGCATCTCGTTGCAGTAATCGCTGATGGTGGTAGATGCGCAGAGCGGCTTCTTCCCGCGTCCTGCCGAGGAGACGTGGCCGGTAGGCGACATCGGCGATCCGGTAGTCGCCCGTGTCCATGATGCCTCCTGCGCCATACAGGTAGTTGAAGGCGGCCTTGTCTGGCGGCGGCGGGAGCAGTGTCTTGAGTTGCGCTTCGCTGACGGGACTGCTGTGCGCGCCGGGACAACCGGGATCTTCGTTCCAGTGGCAGAGCACACCCAGGAATTT
>CAZITS010000954.1:0-2770 GCA_964542185.1 uncultured Pirellulaceae bacterium | reverse complement strand
GTAAATCCGCATCGGCTTTCCACCACCGAGTACTCCATGCGATACCGGGTACATGGGCGGCGCGGCCTGTTTGTGCTGTTCGAGATCTGCGCGTAACGCAACCAGTGCCGGTTTTTTCTCATCCGTCATCAGCTGCTGCTCAGCAACTTTGACCTCCGCATACAATGGGGCGGTCTTTTCAAGCCAGAGGTTCTTGAGCAATACTTCGTGCTCGGCAGCTAACGGAGTACGTTTCACCTGCTGGCGGGTTTCTTGATCCGCTGCAGATTCGAGTGCCTGCTGGTAGCGACGTTCTCGATCGTCATACGCCGCTAATGCCTGCACTGCCAGAGTAGTAAATTCGTCAGCCAGGCGGACGACCGCGGCCGGCATCTCAGCAGTCTGGAAATCGGCAACACGAGAGGCCTGCCGGACATAGGTAAACCACTCGACCAACTGGGGAAATCTTTGGGCGGTTTGACTTGCCTGGTCAGACTGGAACAACGTGCGAAATCGGGCGACGTAGTAGGGATGCAGTTGTGCTCTGCGCGACGCTTCCTGCAGGGTCTGCGGCGCTACCTCTGTTACCTGCAAGTTGAGCCGCCAGGCCATCTGCAGATGCTGACTGAGCTGACTGAACTGCTGGTGACCCGAACGTGCGGCCAGGCCGCGCAGCCACGTTTGAATCTTTTCCTCTTGTTGTTTGATACGTTGCTGTCCGCGGTCGTAGCGGGCGATCACTTCTTTGGGTACCAGGGGAATTTCGCTCCAGGACGCGCCGAAATAGGCTGACCCCAGCGCGTAGTAGTCACGGGTTGGTATCGGGTCGTACTTATGATCATGGCAGCGCGCGCACGCCACGGTCAGTCCCAGCAAACCGCGTGAAAGCGTATCGACTCGGTCGTCGAGTTCGTCGGCCTGAACCTGCTCGGCGACAGAACCTTTGTGGTAAAATGCACCCAGTCCCTGAAAACCGAGCCCGCCCAAGCGCAACACATGGTCGGTCACCGGCTGTTGCAGCAAATCACCCGCCAACTGCAAACGTACAAAACGATCGTAAGGCAGGTCGCGATTGAGTGTGTCGACAACCCAATCGCGGTAGCGGTACGCATGCGGCCAAGGGTTCGCATAGGCCAGCGCTTTGTCATCCGCATAACGCGCCACATCGAGCCAGTGACGCCCCCAACGCTCCCCATAGCGAGGCGAGTTGAGCAGTCGATCGACGACCCGTTCGAAGGCCGCTGGAGAACCGTCTTGCAAAAATGAATCGATTTCCTTTTCGGTCGGCGGCAGTCCCGTCAATCCAAACGTCACTCGGCGAATCAGTTCCCGGCGCGACGCCGATGGCGCCACACGTAAACGGTGCGTTTCCAGTCGCGCCAAGATATAATAGTCAATTGCGCGGCGTGGCCAGTCGGTTCGCTTTACCCGTGGCAGGGGATGTTGCACAGGCGGCTGGAACGCCCAAAACTTGCGTTCACTGGACCAATCAATACCAGTCGCGCGCTCCATCGTCGGTTGTGCGCGGGGCCCCACCGCTCCCAATCGAATCCAATTTTCAAAGTCCGCAATTACAGTCGCCGGTAATTTACCCTGCGGTGGCATCTTTGGGTCTTCTCGATGGCTCAATACCGCCAGTAGCTGACCTGCCCCCGGTTTGCCTGGCACAACCACCGGCCCACTTTCCCCGCCCCGCAGCCATCCTTCCTGCGAATCGAGTCGCAACCCACCCTTAAGTCGCTGTTTCTGGGCCGCCTCGGCAGAGTGACACCGGTAGCAGTGCGTTACCAGGACCGGTCGAATCCTGGTCTCAAAAAATGTATTTCCCTGGTCACTCGGATCGGCCGCGTCGATCTGGCCAGAAAACGCTGCGGCACCGAAGAACCACAACGCCGCTCGACAGAACAGAGTTTGATTACCGTATGCTCGTTTGCGCATGATCACCTTCAAACAAGAAACCAGACAGGTCGTTCACGTTCAGGTCAGCGAACCCAATCTGTCGAACCTCGCCATAACTGATCCCACAGTTCCCGCCAACGGGTATCAGCGGCGCAGTTTCACGAATGCATGCCAGACATTCGTGTGCACAGGCATTTTATATCCCAATACTACGATTTCATGCCGTAACACTCCACTCGACTGTATCACAAAATCCGCACCATCTGCGTGTCCAGTCCTTCAATCTGCGGAATGTATCTGCCTACCAACCGCCCAAGATCATCCACCGCCCTAGCTGAACAGCTGCCACACCGGCGCCGCATTGATAAGCTGTTGAGGCTGCCCGGAAAGATCTTCAAAACGGGTATCCCGGGGAATACCCAGTAAGTGGTAGATCGTGGCAGCCACTTGCTCTGGAGTTACCGGATCACGTGCTGGCCAGGCGGCCGTGCTATCCGAGGCACCGTACAACAGCCCACCGTGGATCCCGGCCCCCGCCAGCTGAATGGAAAAACAACCTGGCCAATGATCCCGCCCTGCTTTGGCATTAATTCTGGGTGTCCGACCAAACTCACCTAACACGACAACCAGCGTTTCATCAAGCAGGCCGCGCTGCTGGAGATCTTCGAGTAGCGCGCTGTAGCCCAGATCAAAAGCAGGCATCAGTAGCTCTTTGTGCTTGCTGAAGTTGTCGGCATGACTGTCCCAATGATCGGCGACCCGAGCCTGGTAGTCGCGTGCCCAGTTGACGGTGACCAGGCGGGTCCCCGCTTCCACCAAACGTCGAGCCAGGAGGCAACCCTGCCCAAAAGGAGTCATTCCGTAGCGTTGTCGCACCGCGGTTTTCTCGCGA
>CAZITS010000953.1:1418-2774 GCA_964542185.1 uncultured Pirellulaceae bacterium | reverse complement strand
CTTCGGTCGCAGTCCTGGAGTTGTAGGCATAATCGTTGTGAGTGCGCGGGATCAGCTTGGGAATCCCGGTGGTGCCGCCGGAAAGCTGGAACACCGCAGGATCGGTAGGATCGATTTGGAGCGCGTCGAGTTCGGTTTGTTTACCCCGATCGCCCTGAGAATTCATCCAGTGGGCGAGTTCTCGCTGAAGTTCTGTTTTGATTGCCGCGTATTGAGGGTCCGTGGCCAGGTTGTTCCATTCATACGGGTCCTCTTGCATGTCGTAAAGTTCCTCAGCCGGTCTGTGCTGGTAGCGGCGGACTTTGTCCGCGGCGGTGGCGCTTGTCAGGGCAGCGGATCGCCATGTGCGAAAGACATGCGACTGGGTACAGGCATTCGTGAAAGTGACTTCGGGTGAGAGGTTGAGGATGTATTTGTAGCGTCGCCCGCGTACCGAACGGATGCCGAAATGATCGGAACCATTAAGGATGCCGCGTGTGGTGTGGATCCCAAACACATGCTGTTTGTGCTCTGGGGATTCTGCCTTGAACACCGGGAGCAAGCTGCGGCCTTCGAGAGAAACGGGTACCGCGCGGCCAGCCGCCTCCAGGAAGGTAGGCAGGATGTCGACATACTCAATGAGCGCATCACTCACCGTCGCGGGTTGGATCTTACCGGGCCAGCGAGCTATCAGCGCGGTCTGCAATCCCGTGTCGTAACAGGTCCATTTGGCGAAGGGGAACCCCGAGCCCTGCTCGGTGGTGACGATGACCAGCGTATTGTCAGCCAAGTGATGTTTGTCGAGAAGATCGAGAATGTCGCCGACCTGGCTATCGAAATAGGTGACTTCCGCCAGATAGCGAGACAGCGCCTGCCGCGTCGCGGGTGTGTCCACGAAATGCGGTGGAAGGACCAGTTCATCTGGGGGATAGCGAGACGCATCACCCTTGTTCCAGGGACCGTGGGGTTCGTTGGAGCAGGCGAACAGGCAGAATGGGGTCTGCCTGCCTGCGCATTCACGGAAAAGCCGATCAATACTCTGGAGATTGGGGTTTGTCTTGTTGCCCGAATATTCGAAATCAAAGATGGAGCGTGGGTTGATGTGTCGTTTACCACTGAGCGCTACCCGGTAACCAAGAGGCTTCAGGTACTGGACCACACTTTGGGTACCTTGTTTGACAAAGGTGTGGTTGGGGTAGGCACCACTTTTTACTGGGTACAGGCCGGTGTAGATGTTGTGGCGAGTGGGGGAACACATTGGCGCTGCCTGGAAACAATGCGTGAATCGCATGCCGGCAGTGGCCAGTTGGTCGATCCGCGGCGTATGTGCCTGGCCGCCATAACATCCGATATCGCGAAAGGTACAGTCGTCGGCAA
>CAZITS010000953.1:0-1408 GCA_964542185.1 uncultured Pirellulaceae bacterium | reverse complement strand
TACCGTTGCCGCCAGGCAGCAGCACACGGCAGCCAGGGAAACGATCGCGTGTCGTCTTCCAGGCTTAAGGTTTGTCGATTGTTGTGCCCACACTGGTTTGCGGACCGGACGGTCGTTTACGGGATTCACGGTGCAGGTTGCCTTGGTTTCTGGCGAGTTGCTTTGTCACGTTGATAGGGGAATTCCTGTTCCTCCCCGTAAATGGTATCGATGACCGTTTTCAACTGGGCGCGGATTTGTGCGCGCGTGTTATCGATCTGATCGGGTGTGAGTTGGCGTTTTTCCAGTTCGTCTGACGGGATATGGTACATGCGCCCGTCATGGTAAAGCTTGTAGGTGTGGTTCCGCGCAAAACGTTTCACGCTGCTGTCGCGTTTTCCATTACGTTGGTACCAGCAAAAGGTCCACTCCCGCGGAGTTCCAATCTCGCCCTTGAGTTGCGGCAGGAAACTACGCCCGTCGATTGGGCGGTCCTGCGGAAGCGGGCCACCCGCTGTGGCGGCGAGTGTCGGCAAAAAATCGGAGAAATCGACCAGATCGCGTGACACGCTGCCCGGTGCGATGGTGGCTGGCCAACTAGCGATCAACGGCACATGGGTACCTGCATTGGGCGTGGACCCCTTGCCTCCACGTACGTTCATGCCTCGGAACGGCGAGGTAATGCCGCGGTAGGTACCATTGTCGCAGGTAAACAGCAGAAGCGTGTTCTCCCTGATGCCGAGATCTTTGAGCGTTCGATCGACTTTGCCAATGAGTTTGTCGGCATAGCTGACCATGTCGCGAAAATGACGCCGATTCCATTTGCTGCGTGGCCATTCTCGCGTTTCGGTAGGATCCCAGTCTGGCGAGTCTGGCGTCGGCTCAAATGGCCAGTGCGGAAGAATCATGGGGTAATAGGCGAAGAAGGGACGCGCACGATTTCTGCGAATGAAGTCAACCAGATAGTCGCTGACGAGGTCCGGCCCGTATTCCCCGTGGCGGTAGTCGACCTGTTTCCCATTGACCTCCAGCCCTGGATTGGGGTAGCGGGTTGGCCGCCGTGTCAGCTGCCATAGACAATATTCGTCAAAGCCAAAAGCGGTGGGTCCGTCGAAGCCTCCTTGCAGTTGCCACTTGCCAACCACGCACGTGCGATAACCCGCCTGTTTCATCACATTTCCAAAGGTGATTTCGCGGGGATGCAGATAGCCGAAGCGAACATAGTTTCGCGCGTTGTAACGTCCAGTCATGATCTGGTTGCGGGACGGTGTGCAGATCGGCTGGGAATAGCAGTGTTCAAACCGCCTGCCACCCGCCGCGAGGCGGTCGAGGTGGGGCGTCTTGTAAAAAGTGGATCCGTTCGCGCCCAGACATTCATAGCCCATATCGTCGGCCATGATCAGCACGATATTAGGGCGTTCTTTTGACT
>CAZITS010000952.1:0-2779 GCA_964542185.1 uncultured Pirellulaceae bacterium | reverse complement strand
ACCCTTAACGTTGGCGGAAGCGGTAGGCAAAATGGCTCGGGCAATTGTTCTCTCACTCGCCGAGCTAAAGATTGTTCCGGTGTTTGGCAACGCGCGGATCGACGTGGCTGAACGACATGGTGAGTTTCTGCGTGTCATGCTGGCCGACAAGAATGAGGACTCGGCACGCGTGTTCAACGACGCCGTTCGCGAACTGTTGAGTCCCCTGGAAGGCGCGCGTTACGTGATTCCGCGTTATCTTGACGAAAAGCTGCAGAGTTTCTGGTCGGAAGTCCTGCCCGCCATCCTGGCCCGTTACTTTGTCCGTTATCGGCGCCACCTGGCAATGTGGCATGCAGTGCCCAAAGTCTTCGCCCAGAACAAGAGAAGGGTCGAGGTGTTCCAGAAACACTGGAATCGGCACGTCAGCCCGGGGGAGGCGGTGTTCGTGAAGCGAGGTGAGGCCAAAGAGTTGCTGGAGGAGGTGCGTGCCGCGGGCCTGGAGCCAGACGCGAGTGTTGCCGAAAAGGAAGTGTTCGTGAAGGTCTGATTACAGGATTGCGAGGTATCCGCAGAAGGCCAACCTACTTTGTGTCCTGCGCGTTTGCAGCGTGATGTTTCCTGAGGACGTCCGCTACCCGCGGCCGGTCCGCCTCGACACGCGCGGCGTCGAATTCGACCTTGAAGAGGCCCTGCAGGAAGGGCAGGATACCAGCCAGTTCGGTTGTCCAGGGAAGGCTGGCCAGTTCCAACGGTGTCTGCCCGTCGCGGTCCTTCAGTTGGTACTGGGCACCCGCAGCAAGCAATAATTCGACAACAGCCACACGCCCCAGAAAGGCGGCTGTGTGCAGCGAAGAGCTCCCATCGCGATTCCTGGTATCGAGTTCGGCACCGTGTTCAATCAGCAGTTCGGCTGCTTTCGGCTGCCCTGCCAGGGCCGCCAGGCTGAGCAGGGTCAGGCCATGTTCGCCCACGGTGTTGGCATTGGCGCCGCCTGCCAGTTGTTTTCGCAGTGCGGTCAGATCACCAGAGAGAACCGCCGCACGCAGTGGTTGCTTTACCGCGGCCAGTTCTTTCCCGGTCCGCGCGCCCCGTGAGCGAAACAGCTCTGCGACCTGGGGACGCCCCTTTTCAATGGCGTCCAGGTCGAGTTCGATCTGCAGAATCGCATTGACAAAACCCATGATGCCTTCCAACTCCGTCGTCCAAGGCGCGGACGCACTATCCAGTGGCGTCTCACCTTTGGCGTTGGTGGTGTCGAGACCCGCACCGCTGGACAGCAATAGTTTCGCCAGCTCCAGTCTCCCGGTAAACGCGGCGCTATGCAGCGGCGTCGTCTGGTCACCGTTTGTGGCGTTGACGTCGGCCCCCTGGTCAAGAAGTAGTTTGGCAATTTCTGTTTGTCCGGTCAGCGCAGCCAGGTTCAGCAGCGTCATCTGTTTGTCGTCACGTGCATTGGCGTCGCCTCCCATCGCGAGATATTTTGATACCGACTCGATATCACCACGGCTCACCGAGCGGGCAGTACCTTTGGACATTTCGATCGCCAACCCCGTGCCGTGTTTCGCGTTGCGCTCCCGGAGCAGGGCTGTCACTTGTGCGCGTCCCGCCTTGACTTCTTCCAGGTCGAAGCCAATTTGCAGAATCCCACCGAGAAACTGCACGAGTCCCTGAAGTTCCTGGTTCCAGGCGACAAACGCATTGTCGAGGGGCGTGCGGCCTTCCTGATTACTGGCGTTGATGTCCGCGCCCGAGGCAATCAAAAGCTGAACCACCTTGAACTGGCCTAGCAGGGCCGCCCCGTGTAAAGCCGTATTTCGTTCCTTGTTTCCCAGCTTTGCGTCGCCGCCTTGCTTCAGGAGATAGTCGACCATTTCGTCTGCGCCAACCAGTGCTGCCGACGCCAGGAGTGTGTCGCCCTCATTGTTGCGGGCGTTAACGTCGCCCCCTTCGGCAAGGTATTTCTTGACATTCTCGATCTCACCGCGGCGGGCCGCTCCCCAGACGGATTCATCCCGCTGTTGGCCGGGCCGTTGGCCACCAATCACGAACGGCGGGTCCGGACGTTTGGTCCAGATGGGCATACCATCCGCCAATTCGGCGACCAGGTCAGCCCGCCGTTGGCGAACAAACCCCCGCGTCCGCTCGAGGGACCGGATGGAACGCTGCTGCCCGCGCGTCAAGTGAGGCTCGAGCCGCGCGGCGATCTGGTCGATCTGAGCCAGTAGTTGCTCTTCATCCCAATGCTCCTCAAGTAGCATAGTCAGCGTCCTGGCGTAGCGTTCGCGCCCGCCCGGCAGCAGATAGAGTTTATGCGCGACCAGGCCTTTGGTTTTGACCGAAACCGGAGCCCGTGGATCCGGATCGAGTTTACTGACTTTTTCGAACATGCAGTCGGCGCCCCAGGGCAGGAAGTGGAATTTGCCTGAGATGGGGTGCAGGTAGACGAAAAAGTTGTTGTTGTTCGCGGAATAGCCGTCCCAGAACCCGAGCAGCCCCTCGATCGCCCAGAAGCGGTAGAAGGCATCCAGGTCGACGTACTTTGCGATCGCTTCCTCGGTCACCTCTTCATCAGCGGTAAGCACCTGGATCAGGGCTTCAATTTTTTCGCGGCCCGATTCATCGGGGCCGAATTTGTTCTCAAAACTGGCAGCCCACCCGGCGTGGAAATCCACCACCGTCCCCTCATAAAGCGTCCCGTCGGAGTCGCCAAAGGCTCGGGTGATCAGAGCTTCTCGTACCGGCTCGACGTGGGAATAGACCCCCAGGAGCTTGCCGTTGACAGTGATCCTGGCGTGGG
>CAZITS010000951.1:0-2781 GCA_964542185.1 uncultured Pirellulaceae bacterium | reverse complement strand
GACCCGGTCCGCCAATTCCATCACTTCGAGCCGGGCATCCAGGTCGGAATCCGCCAGGACAGCCTGGCGGTGACGTGGATTCAAATCCTGAACAAAATCAAGCTGCAAACGTTGTCGTACCGGTGTCAGCTGAGGATGGATGTGCTGAAAGCGGGCATCGCGAACGGGACTGCCCGCACGGCCCAGAGGAGTCCCCTGATAAACCGCAGGTAGAAAAGCGGTGCCGTAATTGTTGACCCCACCATGAAACATGGTCGGTGAAATCGTAATAAATGCCGGCAGATTGTCATTTTCCGTTCCCAGACCATAGGAGAGCCAGGAACCGAGACTGGGGCGGATAAAGGTATCACTTCCTGTGTGCATTTTCAGCGTCGCACCCCCGTGTGCCGGATTGGTACCATGCAGCGACCGGATCACGCACAGGTCATCGACACAGGAAGCGATCTGGGGAAACAGTGAGCTGACCGGCAACCCCGATTGGCCGTGCTGGCGGAATGACCACGGTGAGGCAAAGAGCTTGTTGTTGCTGTCCGCAGTGGAATGAAACAGCAGTCGAGGCCGGTCGATCGGCAACGGCTTGCCGTGGTCTTTCTGGAGCTGCGGCTTGGGATCAAAGGTATCCATCTGGGATGGACCACCCTTCATGAACAGAAAGATCATGCGTTTCGCGCGCGGCGCATGGTGCGGGGTTCCAGCGGCCTGGACAGGTGACCCCGCAGCGGCGCCCCGCGCAGGGTCTCCCAGGATACTGGCCAGTGCCAGGCTACCGAAACCGATGTTGCAGCGACGCAACATCTGTCGACGAGAAAACTGTTCGGCAGGCATCGTGGAAAACTCCGTTCGATTCAATCCACGTAAACGAATTCGTTCGACAACATCAACGCCTGACAAAACGCCTGCCAGGAGCGAACCTGCCGCTCCGCCGGATCCAAACCAGCCAACGTGGCCTCGAATTGCTCCAGGAACTCGAGGGTCCGCTGTATCTCGCGCTCCTCGGGTGGACGACTAAAGGCAGTTTCATACGCCAGGTGTATACGGTCAGCTGCCACACGCGGCGTCCGCTGTCGCAGCCCCCTGGCCATGGCCCGACCACATTGAGACACCAGCTGACTATTCATCAATAACAACATCTGGGGTGGTACCGTCGTGGTCGCTCGACGCCCTGTCACCAGACTGGGAGTCGGAAATTCAAAGGTCTGGAAAAGAGAATAAACCTTGTTGCGAATCACTGGCTGATAGATCGAACGGCGGTAATTGTCATACCCGACCAGGTGACGGCCCGTCTTGGCGTCGTTGACATACTGGCGAGGCTTAAGCGTCAATAAACTGCCGTGCATTCTGGTATCGAGCAGATCCGCGACAAACAACAAAGTGTCGCGAATCTCTTCGGCGGTCAGACGCCGCCGCGGAAAGCCACGTATCGCGTCCAGCGCAGCGGGTAATCGCTCTGCCGGAGAGGCTGCCTGAGGCAGCACGGGTACGCCTGCTGTGCGATAACTGGCCGAACCAAGCACAACTCGATGCAGGCGTTTGAGCGACCAATTCCGGGCAACCAATTCGACCGCGAGCCAATCCAATAGCGCTGCATCGGCAGGTGGACGGCCAAGCCGACCAAAATTGTCGGGAGTCTCGACCAGCCCCACTCCCATGTGCCATTGCCAGATGCGATTGACGATGACCCTGCTGGTCAAGGGATGTCCCGCAGCAGTCATCCAGCGCGCCATCTGTAGCCGCCCACTTT
This sequence comes from uncultured Pirellulaceae bacterium, assembly GCA_964542185.1. Taxonomy (GTDB): domain Bacteria; phylum Planctomycetota; class Planctomycetia; order Pirellulales; family Pirellulaceae; genus UBA9264. Next base: position 1,040 of record CAZITS010000951.1, on the reverse strand, counting down.
CACTCGCGCCAATATCCACCGCAGTATTCTGTCGAGTCAAAATTTCCGGCAAGCCACGCGGCACCTCTTCACCCAGATCGAGATGGCTCCCCCGCCGATGGACACGCAGATTCTGGCTGACACCTTCTTCGACACACATCACAGACGCCTTCGCCGATGTTGGTGCGCCATGCGGATCGAGAACCACCTCCCTCTCCAGCCAGAAACCATCTCCTTTGCCGCGTTTGTCAACGATTTGCTGCATGGTCCGGGTACTTTTGAAAATCCCGGCGAGTGCGTAATAGTCGGCTGTCGTAATCGGGTCAAACTTGTGGTCGTGGCATCTGGCGCATTCCAATGTCAGGCCCAGCAAAGCTTTGCCTAGCGTCGCAATTTGATCATCGATGATATCCATTTCCATCTTCACAGGATCGACTTCACGCAGGCCCTTGGGGCCCAGCGAAAGAAACCCCGTCGCCCGTCTACGATTGGCAGAGAGTCGGGCCAAGTAGACCTGCCAATCCGCCGCTTCCTGCCCAGCGGGACGCGGCGGCAGCGGTAGCAAATCGCCGGCAATCTGCGACTGCACAAACTCATCGAACGCGATATCGCTGTTGAATGCATCAATCACAAAGTCGCGATAGTGAAACGCATTCACATAAGCTCGGTTTTCGTCCAGACCATTGGAGTCGGCATAGCGGACAATATCCAGCCAGTGGCGCGCCCAGCGTTCTCCGTAGCGAGGCGAACTCAGCAGACGATCGACCGCGCGGTCAAAGGCATCCGGCGCAGCACTGGCCAGGAAAGTCTGCAACTCGTGGGGTGTGGGCGGAACTCCCGTCAGGTTGAAGGTAACGCGGCGCAAGAGAACTCTCTGCTCCGCCTCTGGCGCCACAGGCAGACCAGTGTCTTCGAGTCGCGCCAGCAGAAACCGGTCGATCGGCGTCCGTGCCCAGGTCCGCTCGCTGACGACGGGGAACCGCGGGCGCTCGACCGGCTGAAATGCCCAGTGGTCGGTCGGCACAAATCCCGGTTCCACTGGAGCGGCGGACACCGACCAG
>CAZITS010000950.1:0-2784 GCA_964542185.1 uncultured Pirellulaceae bacterium | reverse complement strand
CGGCCAAGAACCTGGTCTTGACGACCCGGCCGTTCTTGAACGGCTACCCGGACGCAGCCAAGGCTGAATTGAGCGTGCAGGAAGGGGACTGGCTGATGCTGTCCGCCTCGACACCTTCCGGCCAAGGTTTGTTTCGCTGGTGCCGGGTAATTGACACGGACTCCGAAGCGATGCCGTTGTACAGCCAGAACAATGGTGCACCTGATCCCAGCCGCGAATGGAAGCGAGGCGTGGTCATTGATGGTCCGGATTGGCTTTCTGAGTCCTATCGAAATACCAGCACTGGACTACCCCTGTTTCCCACGCAAGCCACCCTGGTCACCGATGTGATCGCGGTTTTTGAAAAAACTATTCGCCTTGAATCACGCTCGCTGTGGCGCTAGAGCACGTACCGCCGTCTGCGAACGCCAGCCGGTACGGCTCACTGCGATCTGCTACTGACAGCTCCCCACAAGATACAAGGCAATCGTAGGCGGATACGACCAAGACAACGCCGCGGTGTCGTGCTGTTGATGGTGGTCATCATCCTGGTGATGTTCATGTTGATCGGCATGGCCTTTGTGATTCTGGCTGGCCAGTTCCAACGTGGCGCGGCCGCCGCCGCCCGCCGGCACTACCGGTCCGAACACCCGGTCAAACTGACCGACAATGTGTTGTATCAACTGCTCCGTGACACCCAACCCGGCACCGTCGATGCGAAAGACCGCACCGTCCGCTCGCGTATTCACGGACATAGCCTGCTACGGGACCTGTACGGCAATGACGGCATCATCGCCTACGCACCGGTCAATCCGCTTGGAAACGGGACCTTTTTCGTAGACAGCTTTGACACCAGTCAGCGGTTCATCCACTTCGTCGTTCGTCCTGAGTCCCAAGTGAACGTCAACTTGACGCATTCCGGGCCTTTCGGACGGAGCTGGCGCGGCTGGCAACACGCGTACAACGGCTGCGTCATTACGTTTCTCAGCGGCCCGCTGCGCGGCCATAGTACGCACATCATCTCTCACCTGGTGACGGCGAATGGAGTCAACACCTTCGGCATCCGCTGGCAGGACGATATGCCACGCAATCTGGCCGAGGTCAACAGCGGCGTCACCGGCCCAATCAAAGTACTCATCAATGGACGCCCCTTTAATGGTACCGGCTTCGGTTACGACGCCAACGCGGTTTTCAGCACCGGCTTTGAGGCAAATCTGCCGGCGCTGCAGCCCAAGCCAACGGGTTCACTGGACGACCGAAACCTGAATGCCTGGAGCTGGGCACCGGGCGCCGACGGCCACTGGGGGACCGTTGGCAACGATGACGGCGACGGTTACCTGAACGACCCCGATGAAGCCGGCCTGGGTGGCGATGACATCCTGGTGCCACACGCGGCACTGATGCCCCGTGTCGATGGTTCCATGGTGTTCGGCAATGCGGTCGCCGGAAGACGTTCGCAAACGATCTTGCGCGACCACGGTGGCGCCGACGAAAGCTACGATGCCGTCGACTACCAGAACATGGCGTTGGCAGCGGTCCGAGCCGATGCCAACCAGGGTGTGGTCCCCTCGTTCCATCGTCCTGGGCTGATCAACTATTGGCTAAACCGCTTGTACAATCCGAATTTCACCGTCATCGACGCGGGCGGCAACCGCCGGACTCCAACTTTGGCCGAACGGAACAGTATTCTCGGCAAGATCATTCTCAGGCCGATGCCCTGGGACCATCCTAAGTTTACTGGCAGCAATCCGGCGCGGATCAGTGTCGCCGGTAACCTGCAGATCCCCCAATTAACTTGGGCAGCGGAGGACGTCGACGGCGACGGCTCAGCCTGGGATCTGGACAACAACGGCGTACCGATTCTCGAAGCCGACGCCGCTATTCGCAGAGCTGTCGTCCAATCGATGGGGAATGCCAATCACGGCCCGTTGTGGGACGTCGACAACGACCGCGACGGCGTTTCGGACAGCGTCTGGATCGACGCGGGCTTTCCGGTCAAAACCGGGGCAAACGGACGTCCCTACAAGCCGTTGGTCGCGATTCTCGTCAAGGACATGGACGGCCGCCTGAATCTCAACGCCCACGGCAACCGGCTCCACCTCAATGGCAACACAACGGACTACCCCGTCAACAACGACGGCACCACCAACCAGGTACTGTCACCTTTTTGGAACTGGACGACCGCCAAAACCCAGGTCGTCCCCATGAATAACGTGCAGCACTTCGCGGGAACCCGTGGATCGCAATTACCACTGTGGAATACGGACCCCGGGGCACCACGTGGCAGCGGGTATGGGCCGGCCGAAATCTGGTACGGACACCTGCTATCGAACCAGGTGGAATATCACAACCTTCTACTGGGACGTTACGCGCGAGACCAAATTGCCAATGTCAGCCTGCGTCGCCCTGGATTTCTCACCAGCTATTTTCTGAACAATGCCGATGTCGACCTGCTGAGTCGCGTCTCGCAAGTTGGCTTGCCGGCCCGGTTTGGTGCCAATCCGTTTACCACGGGCAGGTCGTACTCGAGCCGGCCTGACGTGCATGGTGTCGGCGCGATGGCGCTGAATCATTACGGGCAGCCCTGGTCCTTTAATAGGGGCGGTCGGCCGGGCGGCCGGTGGTTAGCCGGGGGCGAACTGGATCTGTCCCAGCGTGCCTCACGCGCAGAAGAAGGGATCGACTCACCTTACTCTGTCGCCGAACTGGAACGGGTGTTGCGCTGGTCCGATCTGGACGCTACCTCGCTTCCAGATCGCCTGGTCAGCAAGTCTCCGACGCTCGGCTATAGTGTCAAACCGAAAG
>CAZITS010000949.1:0-2785 GCA_964542185.1 uncultured Pirellulaceae bacterium | reverse complement strand
TGGGGACGTTCCTGTTGCGAAGTATCTACGGGGGGCGGGGCTTCTAACTGCCAGGCCCAAACCCTGCGACAACTTCCACCAGGTCGGTCAATGCGACGCCTCGGGCACGGCGGCGCGCAAACGATCCGCGATCAGCGTGTCGACGAGCAACTGGCCGACGTGGTAGGCCACCATCGGCAGTACAGCCAGCGCCAAGAAGCCGTAATCCTCTACGGCCACAGTCAGCCCCACCAGCAGCGTCTTCTGGCTACCGGCGAAACCGACGGCGATCCGTGCCTCCCGCGACATGCCCAGCCAGACTCCGACCAGATGACCCAGCACCAGCATGCTGAGATGGATCGTGAGCACCAGCGCGATCATCAAACCGTAATCCCATAGTGCGGCCGACGCGGCAGAATCGACCTTCTCGTCCGAAATCGACCCGTTGTCTCCAGGGGAACTGTCCCCAGGGTCCGCTGCACCGGTATGGTCGTTCGCAGCCACAACTGAACTGGGACCGGCTGCCAGAGCCGAAGTCTCTGCCTGACGAATGCTCAGGCCCGCCCGCACACTCCCCACCAGAATCATCGCCAGCACCCCGCACTGCGCCACCACACCCAAAGTGCCTTTGTGCGCAGCCGCCCAGTCACGCACCGATGCGTGCAGCCGGCAGACCTGCGCTACGCTCATTGGGAGCACGATCAAACAGAGCAGTTTGATTACCATCGGTCCCAGCTCCACCGCCCCGACCTGTTCTCCCGTCATGGTGACCAGCCAGAGTGGAGTAACCACAAAACAACTAAGGTTAGTGATCAGGGTCACCAGCACCGGCACGGTATCGTTTCCCCCGGCGCGACGCGTCCAGACAGCCGCCGACGCCAACGTGCTGGGGGTGGCCGCCGCGATCAGGATGCCGACTGCGAGCTGATGATTCAAACCTATGGGCACCATCACCGCCAGGTACAAGCCCCAGGCCACCAAGGGCAGCAATCCAAAGTTGATGCCAGCCGCCAATAGCGCAGGAGCCGGGTAGCGGATCGCCCTCCACACAGCACTCAAGCCCAGCGGCAACGCCATCACAAACAGAACAACCGACACGATGCCGCGCCGCAGCAGGGGGGCGTCTGCCAATGGGGCAAATAGGCCAGCTCCCGAAAAGCCGACGGCCAACACACCTGCCAGGGCAATCAGGAACCAGCGTTTCAGTAACCACGTCTTCACGCCAATCACCATTGCTCCGGGAAACGAGCCCAGCGTCGCTACCGTGGGCAACACGCACCACGACAGACAATCACCCCTTGCGGGCATGTGCGATTGTGCATTCCCCAGACCACAAAGCAACCACTCTACCGCCCGCGACACCAGACCACTAGAATCGATGTTTGACAGACGCCCCCTCCAGCTGGTTGGAACGGCTCGCGAGAGGGTTCATTTCGGATTCAAGATTCGTTTCGGCAATCACACGATGCTACGCTACTGGACCGCCGGTGAATCCCATGGCAAAACCTTGCTGGCTATGGTTGATGGGTTTCCCGCAGGCTTGACCGTCGAAACCGACTCAATCGATGTCGAATTACGACGTCGCCAGGGGGGGTACGGACGGGGCGGACGGCAGAACATCGAAACCGATACGGTCGAATTCTTGTCCGGCACCTGGCAGTCACAAACGCTGGGCAGCCCGATCGCGCTGCAGGTAATCAATCGCGACTACAAACTGGAACGATTGCAAGACCTGGAACGACCGCGACCTGGCCATGGCGACCTGACCGGGGCAATGAAGTTTCTGGGACCGATTCGCAGTGTGCTGGAACGCGCCAGTGCACGGGAAACGGCAGTCCGTGTAGCAGCCGGGGCACTGGCAAAACAGCTCTTGACTCCTTTTGGCATCCACTGCCTGGGGTACGTGGTCGAATTAGGTGGCCTGGAGATCGAAGCCCGTCAGGGCTCGCTGGACGAATTACGCCAGTGGCGTGATGCCAGCGAGATCTACTCACTGAATCCTGACCAGGACGAACCCATTAAACAGCACATCGACGCAGCGGGGGACGCAGGCGATACGCTGGGAGGAATCGTCGAGGTGCGCGTAGAAGGTCTGCCTTTCGGGCTGGGCACGCACGCCCAATGGGATCGTAAGCTGGATGGCCGCATCGCCCAGGCTGTGATGGCCGTGCAAGCCATCAAGGGAGTCGAAATCGGCCTCGGTTTTCAGGCCGCGCGGCTGCCTGGCAGCCAGGTCCACGACCCGATCGTCTACGATGCCGAGCAGCAGGCTGCCAATCACCTGGGCTACACCCGGCCCACGAATAATGCCGGTGGACTGGAAGCCGGTATGACCAACGGACAACCCTTAATTGTGCGGGCAGCCAAGAAACCAATCAGCACCCTGCGTCAGCCTCTTGATTCGGTCAACCTCACGACACGGCAACCCGAATCCGCCCAATACGAACGAAGCGACGTATGCGCGCTGTCCGCCGCCAGTGTAATTATCGAAAACGTGGTCGCTTTTGAAGTCGCCCGCGCCCTGGTCGAGAAGTTTGGCAACGACAGCTTTGCGGAAATCCAAGCCCGCTTTGAACTCTTCCAACGTATGGCAAGAGAACGCTAGTTCTGGCAGGCTGTCTCGAACCATTCAGTCCCTAGATCTCATATTCCCGCCGCACCTCAGCCGGCGCCGTCGCGTACGCCAGCGGCTCCATAGAAGCCCCGGCGCGTCCCTGGCTCAGGCTGCGAATCGCACTGGAATATCCAAACAGTTCATTCATCGGCGCATGGGCTTCGATGGCCGAATAAACACCACGATTCTCCG
>CAZITS010000948.1:0-2788 GCA_964542185.1 uncultured Pirellulaceae bacterium | reverse complement strand
AGCGGTTTACCGGTGGCGACGCAGAGCGCTTTGGCCGCTGTGACTCCCACCAGAAGTGAACCTGCCAGCCCGGGGGTATTGGCGACAGCGATACCATCGAGATCACTGAGTTTTATCTTTGCCCGACACAGCGCCTCATCGATGACAGGCAGGATCCGTTCAACGTGAGCACGGGCGGCAATTTCCGGTACGACCCCGTGGAATCGCTCGTGAAGCTGGTCCTGCGAAGCCACCACGGATGACAGCACCTCGAGTTGGTCTGTAACGATGGCCGCGGCCGTTTCGTCACAGGAAGTTTCGATGGTGAGTATGCGGAGGTCCATTCGCCGGGCCTGTTCTGCAGACATAAGAGGAGGGGCGGATTCGAGCTGCGCCCACTCGTAATGGCACACCGTTTATCCGCGACTGCCGTGCTCGTGCCAGCTGTCCTGGGGGAACTATTTATCTTGTGTCCTGGCAGCGGGTTGATCAGGGCTTCACCACCGGCATCGGGGGCCGTTCTTCAAGAGAAGCGGCGGGCAGCGGCAATTGCACGCTTAGAAATTCAACCGCTTTGACCAATTGGCGGTCGTCAATTTTGGGAAGTGGTTTGGCGTTCTTGTCGGCGGATCGCTTGACCACGTCGAGTTGCTGACGAAACGTCGTCAACGCCCGGTTCTCTGCCGCGCTGAATTTAACGCCAAAACCCTCGTTGGGATTGACTCCCCATTCATCTTCGTCGGAGGCATCCTTGAAACGGTGGATATTCTTGCCGCTGGGCCGGCGGTAGCCTGCCGTGGTTAATTTCAAAGCGCTAAGGCCATCTTCCAGCTCGATAATATTTTGGACGCTGCCTTTTCCCCAGCTCCGTTCACCCACGATGATGGCTCGCTGGTGATCTTGAAGGCAGGCGGCGACGATTTCACTGGCACTGGCGCTGAAGTGGTTGATTAACACCACCATGGGAAAGCCCTCTTGGGTGCCTGCCTTGCGAGCGCGCCAAACGCGTTGGGGGGTATTCCGCCCTTTGGTGCTGACGATGATGCCTTCGGGTATAAACATATCGCACGCCTGAATTGCAGCCGACAGCAGCCCACCCGGATTGAACCGCAAGTCGAGCACCAGACCGCGCATGTCTTGTCGCCGCAAATTTTCGACGGCGCTACGCAACTCTGATACGGAATGGCGGCCAAAACCAGTCATGCGCAAATAGCCGATCTTACGCGCCGGATCGCAGAAATAGTTCCAGGAGTCGTCGGCGTTGCGGCGGTGGCCGAACACGGTTGGAACTCGAATGACCTCCCGTTTCAAATCAAGAACGACGGGCTCCAGGTCGCCTGAATGCAGAATTTTCACTTTGACGGACGAACCAATTTCGCCCTTCATAAGATTGATCGCGCCGTCGATCGTGAGCCCTTTAGTGCTTTGTCCGGCAATTTCCAGAATACGATCACCCGGTAACATTCCTGCCCGGTAGGCTGGGGTACCAACAAGCGGGCTGATGATTTCCAAGCGGCCATTATTCGAAGAGACGATGATCCCGATACCACCGAACTCATTTTCCACACCGGTTTTGAATCGCTGCAGACGTTCAGGAGGGATAAAGTTTGAGTACTGGTCCAGTTTTGACAGCATCCCCTTGATGGCGGCTTCCATCAGCTCTCGGTCCGTCACATCACGTACATAATTACGCTTGATTTGTTCGAAGGTGTCCGCAAACAGCATCATCAGTTTGAGCTCAGCTTCACTCTGCCGCTGTTGTTCTTCGAGGGCAGACGTGGTGCGCGGCTCAGGTGGCTGTTCCTGCGCGGTGGTAGTGCTGCCCAGGCCGATGACGAGCAGAGCGATCGCGGTTAGCGGAGCTAGGAGAGCAACCTTCATCGATCACCTCGGTGGGTGCGAGTAACTGTTTCCTGGTTTCTTTTTGCGGGCACGGGGACCGAATGGCTCTGGTGGACCATCAAAACTCGTTTGCCGTTGTCAGCCTGATGGCTGAAGGCCTCGGTAATCCATTGCATAGTCAGCAGATATGATTTGCCACCGACGACGACCCTGCGCTGCCGGAGGAGCGTCGCCAATGGTGCCGCGAGCTGGTTCTAAGGTCTACGTCTGCAGCTACTTAGAGAATTCGTCCCCGAGTCGGCGGTGCCGCTAGTATACCGCGGCGATACGCCTCCGACAATGAAGAACGGGCGGGAGTGCGATGGTGACTCCCGCCCGCTTCGTGTTCCCTGGCGCCGGAGCGGCGCGAGGCCGCTCCGGCGCACAGTATCAGGTTCCACCGTGAAGCACTCGTCGAGGCGATCGACCCAGAAATCGCTTTTTCAACGAGCCAGTCGCTCCAACCCAGGAGGGAGGGCGGCATCGAATTCCCGCAAACTCGATACCTACGGTGGAACCTCCGTGAAATTTGTATGTCGCTCTCACGGCGTATTGCCCAGGCAATACCAGGACCAGGCTCAATGTTGCGGCGTTCTGTGTCGCGACATGCCAAACCCTGTGTGCCAAGCGATATTCAGGTATCAATTCCGTCTCTTTTGGTGCACCCAAACAAAGCTCCGAGCACGTTATCTCGGGCCGCTGTCTGTGTGGCGGGGCGAGTGATACCGGCTATGTGCGGATCGCACAAGGCGAAAAACGGGAGAAATTATCGATTCGCACGGACGATCTGGGAAAGCTGCAAGGTAGCAGGGCCTGGCGTCGATGCGGTTTTCCCGCTGCAGTCAGAGAAACTGGCGAGGGACTGGTCGCGCGGCTTGGGAAACGAGGCTGCCCGGAGAGTGTCGGGTGGCTTCGCTGGGAGCTTTAT
>CAZITS010000947.1:0-2792 GCA_964542185.1 uncultured Pirellulaceae bacterium | reverse complement strand
GTCACGAGGTTGCACAATGACCTTCAAAACAGTATCGGTGTTGTCATTAGAATGACCGGGAATTGACACCGCACGCACGTCCAGTCCGAGGTGGGTAATAGACGCTGCATCGCGAGTTGCAGTCGGATCAGCAACAGCCCCTGAACGGAATGACACACCCGCAGAATCCCCTTCCGCCGCTCGCGTGGGCTCTAGTTCCGCAGGAATCCGCGGCGTGCTTGATCCGTCGTCTTCAAGGGGCAGTTCGATATTCAAATCATCCGCATTCGTCTCGCCAGCGGGTTCATCTGCCGTACGCAATTGCTTTGCTCTGAGCTTTGCGTTCTCGTGCTCTAACTCAGCAATAATGTCCTCATATGCAACAATTTCATTGTTCTTCATATCGATCCAGCGTTGTACTGAACGTCTGGAAACAACACACCCGGTAGACATTGTCGAGAACACGACTAGCGTGATCATCCAGCGTCCGGTCATCCTTGACCCTCGCTCAATAGAAGAGACTCGCTGCAGCCCGACACTAGAAGGCTGAAGAGAAAACAAAATTATTCTTTGCGTTATCCGGACTGGTGCCCAGTTCAATCAGCTTCCGCAGCCATCTGCTCGATCACATTGTCAATCAGGCTGTATTGTCTGGCTTCCTCTGCACTCATGAAACAATCGCGATCGGTATCCTTTTCGATCTTGTCCAACGGATTTCCGGTATGTTTCAGTAAGATCTCATTCATACGATGCTTCACACGTTGCAGCTCTTTGGCGTGAATCATGATCTCTTCCGCTGTACCTTGCATCCCCGCTAGCGGTTGGTGGATCATGATTCGGGCATTTGGCAGGGCAAAACGCTTACCGGGCGCGCCAGCGGTCAGTAAAACTGCACCCATCGAAGAAGCCTGCCCCATACAATACGTGGCTACGTCGCATGTAACAAACTGCATTGTGTCGTAAATGGCCAGCCCTGCAGTCACACTTCCCCCTGGAGAGTTGATGTAGAAGTGTATTTCCGCTTTTGGGTCATCAGACTGCAAGAATATCATCTGCGCGACAATAGAGTTCGCCACCTCATCATTAACAGCGGTTCCAAGAAATATGATGCGATCTTTTAGCAGCCGGCTGTAAATGTCGTAGGCGCGTTCTTGCTGCCCATTTTTCTCGACAACATAGGGAATCAAAGGCATCGGCGGTTTACTCCTTGTCGTCGATCTCGTCGTCAATATCTACTTGAGGCTTGGAGAGCAAATCATCTACCAAACCATATTCCTTGGCTTGTTCAGCACCCAGGAAAAAGTCCCTGTCCGTATCTTCAGCAATGCGTTCCAAGGGTTGGCTTGTGTGGTCCGCGAGGATCTGATTTAACATCTCACGATTTCGCAGGATCTCGGCGGCCTGAATTTCGATGTCACTGACCTGCCCACTGACACCCCCAAATGGCTGATGCAACATAATACGTGCGTGCGGCAAGGCAAAACGCTTGCCTTTCGTGCCACCGGCTAACAACACAGCAGCGCCACTGGCTGCCTGGCCAACACAATAGGTGGCAACTGGACAACCCAGAATCTGCATCGTGTCATAAATAGCCAACGTCGACGCGACATCACCACCAGGTGAATTCAGATAGAAATGGATATCCTTGCGACGGTTTTCACTCTGCAAGTAAAGCAGTTTCATTACCACTTCGTTTGCATTTCCGGTATAGATTTCACCCTGCAGAAAGACGATACGGTTCTCTAGCAATAGATCGCCGAGGGTCAATTGCCGCTGGCGCTGATAACTCTGGTAAGAATACGAGTTAGATAGTGGCAAGCTTGATTCCATTATTGAGATTTCCTTGTCTGCCGATAACTTCGACAACCAGACACCGGCAGGCAACCGCCTGTTGACAAGCCAGTCTTATACACTGTGAAGAACACCCAGAGGGCTGAAGCCAATTATTGCCAGATGATTCTTCACGCAGTACACAATCGTTGCGCTTGTTGGGCCAAAACTGCTGCTTGCCAAGATGACATGACGTCTAATTAACTTGTCGCGTCAGGCAGGCCGCACCTCCATTTAAAGCGTCTTCGGGGCAACGTGAACCATTCCACCAGCACGTGCCGCTAGGAACGGTCTGCTGGTTGCTGTAGTGCTTGGGCATCTCCTCCATGTTTTGCCACGGGAATGTCCGATTCGTCGCTATGCACAACAGCATGATCCATTGCTGTTGTGTCAACGACAGGGCTCGGCATTTCAACTTCTGAGAACTTCGCTTTCGAACAAATCAACTCGATCACCTTACGTTCTACGATAAGATTGGACAGCGTGTCCATCTGCCCGCGTTTTTCCATGCGTGCTCGCACTCGCCGGGGCGATTCGTCACTCTGCATTGCGATATTCCGAATCTCATCGTCGTAATCCGAATCCGTCGCCTCGATACCTTCGTCCTCAGCGATGCGTTCGAAAATAAAATGTTCCTTGAGCGCTTTCCGAGCAGATTCCTGACTGTTTTGTTGAAACTGATTCGCATAAGCCTGAATCGTCTCGTCGTCCAAACCGGCAGAACGCAGCTCCATCACTGCCCTCTGCAACTCACGACTCGATTGGCGCTGCAGCAGATCAGGAGGCAGCTCCCAGTCCGCTGAAGCGGTCAAATCAGCTGCAATCTGCTCCCGCATGCTCTGATTTTGCTTCTGTTCCAGCTCACGTTGCAACTGTTCTTGAATTGCGTCGCGCAAATCGCCTTCGTCAGAAAAGCCACCAATTTCGTCTAGGAACTCAGGCGTCAACTCAGGGTATTCAAGATGCTGCACCTCAAGCACGTC
>CAZITS010000946.1:0-2802 GCA_964542185.1 uncultured Pirellulaceae bacterium | reverse complement strand
CAAGACTGCCCGCATGGCCTGTTCGCAAGCAGCTCCAGCTGGCACCGATTTATTTCGGCATCGGCAAGATAATCAGAGCGTTTTCCGGAAAGGACGCTTCACCCGACTTGCCATTCATGCGATAGCGAATGGTTAATTGCTTCACGATTCCAGGCGCTGGGTCACCATCAAAGCTCGTGTTGTAACTTTGCGTCCGCAACATAATTAACGGCAAGTCACTGGCATGTTTACGCAACAACGCAGTGACATCCTTCTGTTTCGCACCGGCTCCGTATTGTGCCTGGATGATTTCCAGTTTCACTTTGTCGAGCCCCACGCCCGCCAGCAATTTCTGGGCATTGGCCCCGGAGCCCCCCACTTTCTGTGCGATCACCAATGCGGCAGCCGTCGCGTCAGCCTTCAGTTCAGGATTTTCCATGGCTGCGACGGCCAGTTGAAGTCCGGCGGGACTGGGATGTAACTTCAGCACGTCCAGTACCAGCTTGCGTTCTGCCGTTCGACGCGTCACGTCGAACGCGTTCCGGCACATTGCGGCGCGTCGTTCACCGGACATTGCAAACTTTCGCGCCAGACCGATGTACCCTCGCAATGCGCGGATCCGATATTTTTCTGCGGGACCGGTTTTGGCCAGGTCCAAGAGCACTGGTGCAGCAGTCACACTATTCCACTTGCCCAGCAACCGGCTACTCGTATCCTGCAGCTGGGGATCTTTCGCTTTGGCCGCCGTCGCGAGCGTCTGAAGTGCTACACTGCCGCCAACTTCACTCAGAATTTCCAACAGCGTATTCTTGGTTTTTGCAGGAGCTCGTTGAAACGCGCCCGCCAGCTGCGCGGCACAGGCCGCGCGATCCGGCATCCGCACACTCGCCAGCTTCAACGCCCGTTGCGCCACAGGGGCATCTTCAGGATGGCGTGGCTGGACAACCTCGGAAAGCAACATGGGAAGTTGCTCCAGAGAGACCGTTTCCCCCAACGCCAAAAGCGCAGCGCGGCGAACTACGCGGTCCGTATGGTCTAATGCCTTTGCAACCACGGGGACTGCGGCAATACGGCGTTGCCCAACCAGTTGCAGCAAAAGTGGATAGTTGCCACCTTTCGCCGTGGACAGGAGGGCCACGAGTTGCTGATCAACACCTTGTCCGGGAAGCCCCGCCAGAGTTGCCTGTGCCATTTCGCTTAGCGTCTGGTCATCGTCAGCCGCAAGCTCCAGCAGCGTAGCCAGGCACGAATCGTCACCCACGCGACGCAACGCGTCGATTGCCGAGAGACGCACCCGAGTATCACCTTGTCGCGCCGCCTGAAGTACCGCTGTCAGAACCACCGTTTCGGGTCGGTCTGCCATCGCCTGAACCATTAAGGCTGCTCTCACCGGGCTGGCGTTTGCCAGCTCGGTTGCCAGGGCCTGGTCAACCTCACTGCCGGGAAATTCACGAAATGTCGCCAAAGCCAGCTGAAACAACCGCTTGTCGGATGATTGAAACGCCTCGATCAGCAAGGGAATACCGGCCTGCTGGCGAGCGAGAATCGCGCCGCGTGTCGCCTCGATAATTCGCTGCGTGGGGACATCAGCCGTCCTCACCTGGTCGTAGATTTCCGTAGCCGCAACGCGTCCACCTTTGGAATCCAACAACCGCTCAGCGCAAAGAACACAGCCTTCGGCCACCGCGGACCGTACCGCACCCGAAGTCGTGGCCAATGCCGCGCGAAGCGCGTCTGTCGCTACAGCATTCCCGATGTGCCCCAGTGCCACCGCAGCGGCAGACGCCACTTGCACATCGCCGTCTTGCAACTTTTCAGTCAAGGACTCGACAGCCTGTGGGTCACGACGAACGCCAATCGAATTGATCATGCCCACCTGCAAACGGCCCGCCAAGCGATCGGCCGCGGCCCGCAACGCGGCGTTGGCAGCTTCACCGGGAATTGCTTCCAGGGCAATGCGTGCCCACGAGGAGAGCTGTGGATCGGGCAGTAGTTTCGCCAGCTCAGGCACCGCCCGATCGGAACCGTAAATCGCCAGATTTTTGCAAGCCAACGCCTTGTCAGCCGGCGCCGCATCAGAACGCAACACCGCCAGCAGGGCCGGTTCTTGTTCGTCCGCCACGGCGGGCCCTTCAAAGGCCTGCACAGGCGAAACCAACAGGGCACATAGCACGACGAACAAGAAAGCCACCGAAGAAAAGAGGGGACTCGTTTTGATACGCATGGTTGTTTTGGTACGCATGATTGTTTTGGTACGCATGATAAGGATCCGTTTTCGAGAGGAAGCGGGAGGCAAAGTCAAACAATGCAGGACATACGTCGTTCGCACCGTTACAGCCTCCACGGTTCTCGTAATGCCTCAGACCTCAGACGATTGGCCTGTTCATCGTCAATAATTTGTTTTGTTGCGTTGTCGTATTTCACCTGCCGATTGAGGTGCAGGGCGATGTTCGCTGCGTGGCAGGCGATGTGCGCATTACAGGCCGCCTGGGCATTCCCCTTCGGGTGACGACGCGTCTTTACACAGTCCAGGAAGTCACGGACGTGGAACGTCGCGGGATAGCCGCCGATTTCTTCGACGGATCTGCCGGCCAAAAGCGCCGGAGAACTCAACACCATCTTTCCACTATCGCCCGCTTCGACCCAACCAGTCTCCCCTTCGAATCGCACCGGACACGACCCCAGCGGAATCCCGAGATCTCCCGCCAACGGAGCAAGTACTGTTACACCCTTGTCCTCAGACCCCGCGACCGCTTCTGCTGCTAGTCGCTCCTCCTCCGCCTTGGCAGCTGCCCCGGTTAATCTGTCCGCTTTCTCCTTGTC
>CAZITS010000945.1:0-2805 GCA_964542185.1 uncultured Pirellulaceae bacterium | reverse complement strand
CTGGCACGTGAACTCGAAGTTCCCGTGCTTTGCCTCGCACAGCTCAGTCGGCAGGCTGAAGATAGTCGCGATCACAAACCACGGCTCAGCCACCTGCGTGAATCCGGCGCCATCGAACAGGACGCGGATGTCGTCATGTTCGTGCACCGCGAAGAGTATTACCACCGCGGCGAGGAACAGGCACAATACGCAGGACAAGCGGAACTCATCATCTCAAAACAACGTAATGGTCCGGTAGGTGATATTCCGCTGGTGTGGGAAAAACAATTCACCCGTTTTGCGGACAAAGCACCGGAACGTCTGGAAGCATTCGACGATTACAACGACAAGTTCGACGGCGAATTCTGATTACCTGACCCACGCGAAAAGCCACCACTGGACCCCCTTTTTTTGGCTGGCTGGCCAACCGCGATTCAATCCGACACTTCGGGTTCCGGATCGGTGGGGACCACCTCGAGGCCGGGACGTTCCAAATGGTGCCCGGTTACCTGCTGGTAAGCCTGGGCCACTGCCAGCAGGTCGCTTTCACCATACATGCTTCCGGTAAAGGTGATCGAATACGGGCGCCGCACATCATCGCGAACGGTAAACCCATCGGGCAGCACGGCCGTGGGATGCCCCGTGAGATTCGTAATCACGAGGTCGTTTCCGCCGACATAGAGATCCACCTGCTGAAAGAGCTTGTTCATTTCCACCATTAACATGGCCCGCAACCTGTTGGCCCGTAAATATTCTACCGCCGAAATATACCGGGCAGCACGCCAGATCTTTGGCCACTGGTTGAGCCCTTCGGTAACCCCCTGACGCGTCAATTCATCAAAGACCGTGGCGGCTTCTGCATCCAGAATCAGCGTCATTGCATTGGCAGGAAACCGCTGCGGCAATTCAATCGGAACCAGTTGCACGCCGAGTTCCTTCAATACGGTCAACTCATTTCGTTCCTTGTCTGGCGTACGGCTGGGAATGTACCCCACGCGCAACGTGCGAATATCACGCCCCGACGGCCATTGAAACGGACGATCTACAACGGTCCCGTCCAGGCCGTCACGTCCGTGAATGGTGTCAAACACAAGTGCACAATCTTCGATCGACCGGCAAATTGGCCCAATCTTGTCCATACTCCAGGAAAGCGGCATACAACCGTGGCGACTGACTCGACCAAAGGTGGGGCGCAATCCGCTGGTACCGCAACGTCTACAGGGAGACACGATACTGCCCAGGGTTTCACTGCCCAACGTGAAACCGACCAGGCCGGCCGCGGTCGCCGCTGCCGACCCCGCTGACGATCCGCTCGACCCCTGCTTCACGTCCCAGGGATTACGAGTCATCCCGCCGAACCACCGGTCACCCATCGCCAAAGCGCCCAAAGAGAGCTTCGCAACCAGAACCGCTCCAGCGTCTTCCAATCGCCGTGCGACGGTTGCCGTGTTTTCTCGTTTTTGTTCTCGAAATGGAACCGCACCCCAGGTAGTAGGATAGCCGGGATAGTCAATCAGGTCCTTGGCACCCCAGGGGATCCCGTGCAGCGGGCCCCGGTAACGACCAGCCCCGATCTCACGATCGGCCCGGCGTGCCTGGCGCAACGCCACCTCCTCGGTAAAATTAACCACGCAATGCAGCTGCTGGTCAAATTCGTGAAGACGTTCCAGATACATCTTCGTCAATTCCATTGACGAAATTTTGCGGGTACGAATCAACGCGGCCAATTCGGTCACTGGCAAGAATGCGAGATCCAGCTGGTTCTTCGGGAGCTGTCCCGCTGCCGATTCCAGAGAGTGCGCCTGCCGCTGGATCACCGTCTCCTCACCCGGTGCCGGCGGATGAAACGCGACCGCTGGAGCAACCTCATAGGGTACGTCCACAGCGTGCATCGCTTGAATCCCAAGCAACTGCCGCTGGACTGCACCGGCAGTCTCCTCCCGGTCCTCTTCCGATAAGGTAATTCCAGCAATCCACTCCGCCTGCTGGATCATCTCGGGAGAAATGGTCTGGGCAGACTCGACCTCTGCTGCCAAGGCCCTTTGAAACACAACAGAACCAATCCCCAATCCGGACAATTTCCGCAGGATAGTCCGACGGTCGTAACTCGGTGCGTCCCCATCAGACATGCGAATCTCTCCTCATAGCAACTGCCCGGTATCTCCTCCGCTGGTCAGGCCAGACGGTCCTTGCCATGGACTGACCAGGCTGCAACATGACACATGCCAGAGGCGATATGTCCGTCCGACATCCCCTAGAGTAACATAGTTGCCTGCACACAACAGCGTTGTGGCCGCCTTGGATTTCCCGCACCGAGTGATTCCCATTCCTATGGATCGAGACCAACTCGTACGCTATCTCGAAGAGCCTCAGGCTGCCAAAGACTGGCTTCGTTCCTTGGGAATTCGGGACTACCAGCGCGCCCATGAAACGCTTGTTTCATTGTCGAACCAAGGATTGACAATCGAACTCCTGGCAGTGATCGGAGCCCAGCTCACCGAACATCTTGCCGGCCATCCGCAGAGCGATGATGTGTTGGACCAACTGGCACGGTTCATTAGTGCATCGCGCAATCCTCTGGCGCTCGGCGCTCTGCTGGAGCGTGACCCGGCGGCCCTGCCAACACTGCTACAGGTACTTTCCACCAGCCCATCACTGGCGGATCAAATTATCAGTGATCCGGAGAGTTTCGACCTCTTGAGACTGACGGATGGACAAGCCGTGGAGCGTTTGACTTTGGTCAACGAAATCGCCAGTGAATTGCAAACAGTACACGATGACGACCTCTTGGCATTTGCCAGGCTCGAGCGGTTTCGCAATCGCGAA
>CAZITS010000944.1:0-2808 GCA_964542185.1 uncultured Pirellulaceae bacterium | reverse complement strand
GGACGATTCGCTCGACCAGGACCGGCAAGACGCTCGCACTCGGCGGTTTCGACTTGCGGATCAAGCCGGACACCGGCGAGTTGGAACGGGCCACCGGCGTGACGCAACACGGACGCAACCGCGACGACTGGGGCAACTGGGTGGGCGGCAACAATTCCAACAGTTGGCAGATCGCGCTGGAAGATCACGAGGTCCGCCGCAATCCAGGAGTGAATCAGCCGTCCGCCCGCCACGGGCTCAAGGGCGTGATCAATCTTTACCCGATCAGCCGCGTGCTTAGTCACTATAGCGGGTACAGCGCACCGCCCGCGGGATCGCCGGGAAAGCTCACCTCCGGTTGTGGGTACACCTTCTACCGCGACTCGCTGTTTGACGATCTGGTCGCACCCTCGGTCTATTATTCCTGCCCCGTCCACAATTGCGTCCACCGCGAGGTCATCGCCTGGAACGGCGTTCTGATGCAAACCGCACGCGCCGGCGACGAAGCGCAGAGTGAATTCCTGCGCAGTTCTGACTCCTGGTTTCGTCCTGCATCGATTCGCACCGGGCCCGATGGCGGGATGTACATCGCGGATCTCTACCGCCTCGTGATCGAACACCCGCAGTGGATCGACGATACCCTGGAGCGGAAACTGATCGCCGATGGGCGACTGCGCGCCGGGCACGACCGGGGGCGCATTTATAAGGTGTTCCCCGAAGGCGCGAATCTGCACGAACAAGCCACGCTCACCGGAAGAAAGCCGGTTGAACTGGCGGCTGCTCATGACTCTCCAAACGGCTGGCAACGCGACACTGCCCACATGATGTTGACGTGGCTCTCAAAGAACGAGCAACGCAATGCAATCCCGGCGCTGGTGAAAGTGTTGGAGAGTGAGCATCCCGCCGCCCGAGCCCAGGCCCTGAGTGCCCTGGCGGACCTCGAGGCGCTATCCGCAACGGCAATGCAGGTCGGGCTCGACGATTCCCATCCCGGAGTGCGACGCAATGCGCTGCGCGTGGGCGGGCATCTGTTTAACGTCGATGCGGCGCTGGGACAGCGGGCGGTCGCCTTACTCAACGACGACGATGCGCACGTGCAACGGCAGGCAGCCTACGCGCTCGGGGCGTGGAAGGACCCACGGGCTGGACAGGCGCTGGGCCGCTTCCTGGTGAAAAACGCCGATCGTCCCTACTTGCGGGCCGCCGCTCTCACTTCGGCGGGAGCCTTCCCTGACGAGGTCCTGCTTGCCGTGCTCGGCATGGGCCGCAATCCGGTCACCACCGCGGTCAGCACGGAACTGATGGGCATGCTCGGGGAGGACGCCAGGAAGTTCGTGCCGCGGGTATTGGGCCGAATCGCCGCCAGGCCCGCGAACGGTCAGCCATACGAGGCCTGGAAACTCATCGCAGCAACCCGCCTCCTGGAAGCGGTCGGCGAGGACGACTCGGTGCGTGCGCAGATCGGCCCGATGTTGGCGGGAGCGCGCGGCATCGTAGACAACGAGAAAGAGGAACTGGCCAGACGACTCGCGGCCGTGCAATTGATCGACCGGGCCGCCAAACCTGGTGACGATGTGGACCGGCTTGCCGACCTCTTGCAATTGACGACTCCCGTCGAACTACAGGTGGCGGCGACCAGGTCCCTCCTGCGTCACGAAGACACCGGAGCGGCCCGCCGTCTCCTGGCCGGTTGGTCCGAACGTGGACCAGCGGTGCGCGGCGCCATGATCGATGCGCTCCTGGCCCGGCCGAAGCTGACCGGCATTCTTCTGGATGCGATTGCCACGAACAGTGAGCTTGCCGCATCCGTCGACATCAGCCGCCGGCAGCTGCTGTTCCAGCACGAAGACGAATCGATTCGCAAGCGGGCCACAGAATTGTTTGGAGGCGCCACCACCGCGGACCGGGCGGCACTGATCCAGAAGTACACTCCAGCTCTGACGAAGACGGGTAACCACAAGGAGGGTCGCGGGCTCTTCAAAAAACACTGCGCGGCATGCCATCGGCTTGGCGGGGTCGGCAAAGCCGTTGGTCCGAACCTGGCAGCGCTGAGCAACCGCGCACCGCTCACCTTCCTCACCGCCATCCTCGATCCCGATCGCGCCATCGAAGCGAAGTGGATGATGTTTACCGCCGTGACAGAAGACGGCCGAGTACTGTCTGGAGCGGTCGCGGAAGAGACGAGTTCCGCGATCACGCTTATCAGCATTGAAGGCAAACGCACAAAGATCCCCCGGCGGCAATTGGAATCATTTAAGTCCGCCAGACGATCGCTCATGCCCAAGGGGCTCGAAAAAGAAATCAGCATCGACCAGATGGCCAACCTGCTCACCTACCTCAAGTCCGCCGGCAAACCGATGCCGCAGGTCGTAGTCAAGCGCAACACGATCGAACGCCTCGACACCGCCCACGACGGGTTCTACTCAATCACATTCGATCCGGTTCCCGGCGCGACCGGAATCGAGTTGGAATGGGTCAACGAAGGCGGTTACAAGCACTGGACGGTCCGCGAGATCGAGGCCTACGCAAACTTCGACGCTAAGGTCGATATCATCGCTGGCAATGTTCTTCCCGGTCCGGTGCGCACCGGGAGCAACGCGTTCGAAAAAGCCTTTGACGACGACGTCAAAACCCTGACCTTTACCACACAATCGTACGCGAACAAGTCGCCACAGCGGACGCTGCTGAAACTTCAGCCCGGTAAGCACATGCTGGATCGCATCCGTATCAATACCGTGGCCGGAAACGACGGGAACGGCCGGATGCAAAGAATTACCGTCCGCGTCACCACCGACACCGATTCTGATCTGGCTGCCCGCAAGTATGTTG
>CAZITS010000943.1:0-2810 GCA_964542185.1 uncultured Pirellulaceae bacterium | reverse complement strand
CGATGATACGAACGCCGGCTTCCCGCGCCACCAGCATGAGCGCATGGGTTGCTGGCATGGGGTCGACGTAGATGCCACCCGGTTCATAAAGGTAGATTGCCCCTGTCGTCGTGGCCAGGCCTGGTTGCAGGCTGCACGCCTGGGTGTCATCGATTTCCTTGACGCCGCATCCTGCCCGGGATGCCACTTCCAGCGTCGACTCTACGTAGGCACGATTCTCTCCAGCGGCCACCAACAGATAGCCCACCTGCTCCGTCCCAAGTGGGCACCCATAGCGTTCAGCAAAACTTCTGAAAAAGTCCTGACCCTCGAGTTGCATTTGCGCAACAATCGGGTGGCGCACCGTGCCTCGCAGGACCCCCGCCGCCCGACCCGACTGTCCGGCACCGATGGTGTGACGTTCCAACACAACCACGTCACGAATACCCCGCTCGCGCAGATGTAACGCCGCACTTAATCCCGTGATGCCTCCACCGACAACAATCACATCCGCCGTATCGACCATCGATTGTGTATCTGCCCTTTCGGCCACGACAGGCACCCCGCACTCTGCACGGTAGGCTGTCCAATTCAGGAGAGAACTGAAGCGCCACGTTTCACGCTCCGACCAACACGCTCACAGCAGCGCCTCGATAGGACGTCCCTCGGATAGCAGCGGAACCGGCCTGCCGTTGAAGTCTGGAACCGTGGCCGTGGAACGAAGACCAAGGTGACGATAAATGGTCGCCAACAGATCCTGCGGAGTCACCGGATCGTGCGTTGGATACTCGCTCCGAGAGTTCGTCTGGCCGACAACCTGGCCCATCCTCAACCCGCCACCGGCAATCAAGGCGCTGAACGCATTGGGCCAATGGTCCCGTCCCAGCCAGGGTCCCCCCGGTTTACCGGGGAACGTGGCGCGATGGGTCAGTCGCGGCGTGCGACCAAACTCGCCCACTGCGACGACCAATATGCGGCGGTCCAATCCTCGGTCCCGCAGGTCATCGATCAAGGTAGATATGGCCTGATCGTACTGCGGAAACCGCTCCAGATTTGCATGCACGAGATGGAAAGGCCCCGCGTGATCGTCCCAGCTGAAGTAGTCGCTTTTGTCCGACGGCGCCGTCGCGTCAATATTGACGACGGCCGCGCCGCGTTCGGCGAGGCGCCGAGCCAGCAGGCAGTTCTGGCCCCAGCGATGCCGGCCATACCGATCGCGCAGGTTGCTGTCCTCTTGGCTTAAATCAAACGCCGCAGCCATTTGCGGGCTGGCCAGGAGCTGGAAGGCGTCCCTGCGAAACTCGTCCACGCCGTCCATTGAACCCGCCAGGTCAAGCCCGCGGCGCAGCTGGTCCAGTTGGCCCAACAGCTCTTTTCGGCAGCTCAAACGAGATTCGTCAATTCCGGCAGTCAATTTCAAATTGCTGGGTGCAAAATCCGCTGTCGTCGGATCGCCGGTTTCATACGCGCGGTAGCCGAGCCCCAGGTACGACGGCGAAATCATAAATGGCGCGCGATGCACTGCAATATATTGCGGCAAACCATCCTGCCGTCGGCCGCGCATCCTGGCGGCCAACATGCCAAAGTCTGGATGTTCGCTGCGTGCTGTCGACGTGGGATCGGGTTTCGCTGGTGTCTTGCCAGTTAAGACTTCGATGCTGCCATCATTGTGGGCAGACATCGTGTGGTGTAACGACCGGATCACGGAAAAGTGTGATGCGAGTTTCGCCTGGCGTGGAAAGTGTTCCACGATGTCCAGGCCCGGCACTGCCGTCGCAATCGGGTCGAAGGGGCCGCGATACTCGCTGGGAGCCTCGGGCTTCATGTCGTAGGTTTCCATCTGACTCGGACCACCCCACATCCAGAACAGAATGACAGACGTCTCTGGGGGCGTCTTCTGTCCGTCCGCAGCCCGAGCAGCGAGGATGTCCGCCAGGGTGACTCCGCCCAGGGCGAGTGATCCAGCGCGCAGCAGGGTACGACGTGATACGGGGCCGGTACACAATGCTGTGTTCGCCATCGCGTTTCTTGTTTCGGCAAGAGTGACAGGTGGTCCAGATACTGGCAGCCGGAAGCAGCACAGAATGCTCGCCAACACCGCCTGAAGCTATTTTCGGCCATAACGCATGACAAGGCAAGATCGGTCAACATCGCTTCGCAGCGCAGCCGGCAGGTCGCGTCCCAGCACGACGTCACCGTACGCCCTCGGGCGGCCGGTATTCGTGTCACCCGCCGCTGGTGTTTGGCAACGTTGCTGTTTCGTCCACGATAAAGCTTGCCTGGCAACTCGCCACCGCGGCCCCGTCATCGGCGCGCAGGGCCCTGCCCTCCATCACCATCAATCTCTGTTTCTGGCGCAGCACGCGGCCTTCCAGCAGAACCCGCTGGCCAATCGGCAATGCCTCATTGAAGCGAATCTCACACTTCGCCGTGTAGCAACGAATCCCCTGCAAAAACATCCAATTGGCCATGACGTCGTCGAGCAGACTGAAAACAATTCCACCATGCGTAATGCCGTCATAACCCGAATGCTCCAGGCGGGGTGTAAATTCCCCGCGGCACACCTGTCCGTCAAGCCAGAATCGTACGTTGAGACCCAGAGCATTCTCATTCCCACAAACAAAACAGTGGTCGGCGTCCGTTCGAGGGCTGGGTTTCTGATCCTGCTGCATTCCATCTCTCCGTGAACACGACGACGTGGATGTCCCTGGCCATGGTGCCCGGTGATCTGCCGCGGCCAGGTCCATTGCCGACCCGCAGGTTGAATATCAACGCCAGTTTACCGCGGGTCAATGGTGGCTGCGTGGCAATCCCACACTACGTCTACTCTG
>CAZITS010000942.1:0-2810 GCA_964542185.1 uncultured Pirellulaceae bacterium | reverse complement strand
ATCGTCACAGACGTCATAGTGCGGTTTGTAGAACAAGTATGCTGCCAATCCTCCCGCCGCGGCGCCTAGGAATTGTGCTAGCATGAAGCCCGGGACACGCGTCCAGGAAATTTCGCTAGCGATCGCCAGTCCGACGGTAACGGCGGGGTTGAGGTGGGATGAACCGAGCGCCTCACCGCACCAAACGGCGGTAAACACTGCCATTCCCCAACCAGCTGCGATGACGTGCCAGCCCGATCCGTTGCCTTTGGTGCGCGGCAAGAGCACATTGGCGACCACCCCATTTCCCATCAGCAGCAGGATGGCGGTACCCAGGAATTCTGCCAGCAACTCCCTCATGTGCCTGCCTCCTGCTGAGTCGTTGGATTAATGAATCGACGTGGTTTGATGATACCGAGTCCACGACGGCAGACACAGGTGGCCCGCGCAGCGTGCGAAACCTGCTATGACCGGTGCGGCTGCGGTTCCATGTCCGATGGCCGGCTGTTGCCCAGAAATCGACCTTGCCCCACCAACCGGTTGCTCTCCAAAATAGGTTCTCGGCAGTATCCCCTGGCGAACCAGGACGGGTTTTCAGAGCGAACGGATCAGGGCGTCACCCCCAGCCCCCTCAACGAAGGGCAAGCGGCTTATGAGCCGGATGCGAAAAGCTTGTTTTGCAATGGTCGCGATAGCACTCGGGCTGTTGTTACTGGAGGGGCTGGCGAGTGTGGCGGTGGTGGCGAACAAAATGCTCACCCAACGCCGTCTGGCAGAACGACTCCACACGGAATACGACGCCCAGCTGGGGTGGATCAACAAGAGCGATTTTCAGGGCCGCGATCTGTATGGGAAGAGTCTCCATTTGCACACCAATGCGCAACGATTTCGCGCGACAGAGCCAACTTCCGAGCAAGTGCCCCCGGGCCGCGTCCGTGTTGTTTGTACTGGTGACTCGTTCACTTTGGGGTATGGAGTTGCCGATGGTGACACCTGGTGCGCGCAGCTGGAGCAGTGCGATGCCACATTACAGGCAATCAACCTGGGGCAAGGCGGATACGGCGTCGACCAGGCATACCTCTGGTACCAGCGAGTGGAACCACGCTATCAACACAAGATTCATTTGTTTGCGTTTATCACAGAGGATTTTCGTCGGATGGCGAACGATACATTCGGGGGCTATGGAAAGCCTGTGTTGGATCTGGATGGTGACCGTCTCGCGGTCACCAATGTGCCGGTGCCGCGTACGTCCTACCTCCTGTCCTCGTTGGTGCACAACGGGAATCTGCTGTCCGAGTTGAATACGGTACGTGTGATGCGGCGATTGATTTGGGGGAAGCCATATATCAAGAATGCACGCGAAGTTGACAGCTATAGCAGACGCATTGCCAACCAGGTGTTTTCTGAGCTCGCGCGTGAGCATGCCCAACACGGACGCGTGTTTGTGCTTGTTCACCTGCCCGTCAAGGCTGATCTGACACAGCGTTCGTCGGCGTGGCGTGACTACCTGGCACGTGCTGCCAAGGAAGCGGGGTGGAATTATTTCTACCTGGGCGAGGAAATGGCGCGGCTGCCCCAGGACCAGGTCGATGCGCTCTATCTGGGAAATGAAGTGCCCTATCAGGCGGCTGCAGGGCATTATAGTGTTCGGGGCAACCGGTTTATCGCCACCGCCTTGTATGCGCGTTTGGTAGCGCGGGACGACGTGCGCCAATTACTCGAGCAGGCACAGCAAACGGACTCTCCTGTGAACTCCAATTGACAGGTAACAACGCGTGCAGGCTGGTTCCATGACAGCAAAGCCCCGGGCGAGGCTGGCGATTGCAGCGCTAGGGTTGTTCCTGGTTGCCGCCGGGATGGTCGCGATGGCGTTGACGTGGGTGTCGGTAGAGACGATGCAGGGGATGGCCGGTGGAATTCGCAAGCCGGCCGATGTGACGCCTCAGCGAGTCATGCGGTTCAGGCAGGTGGCCTGGGTGTTTGCGGTTGCCGGTCTGGTAGCGGGGGCAGGCGTTCTCCGCGGGCGACGGCGGGTATTGTTGGCGGTCCATTTGTTCCAGCAAGAAGCACTGGATTGGGTAAGGTCGATTCCTGCCTGGTCGTGGGGATTTCGTCTCTTGTTGCTCGCGGTCGTCCCCGCCAGCCTGTTGCGGATTATGCTGTTGCAGCGTTCGGTGGCGTATGACGAAGCGTATTCGTACGTCAACTTTGCCAGTCGCAGCTGGTATCTGGCAATTTCGGATTACAACTCACCGAATAACCATTTGCTCAACACGCTGTTCATGTGTGTCTGTCGTTACTGGGGTGGACAGAACGAAGCACTGTGGCGGATTCCGACGTTGTTGGTTGGTATCGTACTGGTGATTTGGATCTATCGTTGGGCCGCCGCTTGGGCGGATCGGTGGACGGCACTGGTAACAGCAGCCCTGGCCGGTTGTTCGCCACTGTTAATCAGCTACTCGGTCGATGCGCGGGGTTACACCCTGGTGGCCTTGTTTGCCATCCTTTTGGATCACAGTTTGGGACGGATTCACAACGGGTCTGGACGGGCGGCCCTCTACTGGTTCCTGGCGTGGACAAGTCTCGTGTTCGGTTTTTTTGCGATTCCGGTGATGCTGTATCCGGCTGCAGGAATCCTGGGGTGGTTCAGTACGGCCCCCTTTTGGGAAGCAAATGCGGCGGCCCGCGGGTGCTGGAAGGATCGGCTGCTGAAGGTTGCCCTGTTGGTGGGACTTGCCAGTATCGCAGTTCTTGTGCTGTATGCACCAGGTTACGTCTTCCGTGGGACACAGGTATTCGCGAACCAGCAGTTTGACCGCCTGCCGGTGTCA
>CAZITS010000941.1:0-2819 GCA_964542185.1 uncultured Pirellulaceae bacterium | reverse complement strand
ACGAGAAAAATCGTGATGGTCGTGTCCCACCCGCCCTGTACGTGCGGCGGGAATGAAGCGACGCATCATCCTCGTCCAGTCGATGAAGTACTGACTCCACACCCGCGACCGCATGAAGTAGCGAAAATCCACCCAGCGGGGCAACTGATCCTTTTCAACCGCGTCGGTCAACAAAATGCCGCGCACCTGCTGCCACGTCGTGAACTCCGTATTCCATTCGGCGTTCAATGCGGTCAGGTTATTGCCATACTGATCACGGCACCAGTCTTGAAAGACTTTTGTCGTCGTCACTCCGAAACCCGAATTCTCGCGCCCCCTGAACTCGCCGGACAAGTAATTCTCTCCGGTTAACGTGTAAAAAGGAGAACCAAAGCGGGCAGCCTGCCTGTATTGGTCGATACGCGCGTTGATAAACTCCGCACCCAAATAGCGCATCCGATACGGAAACTCCTGCGGATCGATCTTTTCCCCCGTTTCCGCCACTCGACGTAGCATGCGACTCAACTCGGCAAGGTCTAGATCAGCTTGCTCCCGATGCGGATCGCGATCACGGTCTTCGGCGCTGAGCATTTCGCCGTGATGTTCCGCATACGCAATACTTCGCAAATGACTTCTGGCGTTGTGCGCAAACTGCTGCTGTTGGTTGTAAATCAGGTAGGTGTATGTGGAGTTGATTCCGTAATCGCGCATCAGACGTCCGTAGAGATCGCCTTTCCAGTGCCCGCGACCGGGAGTCGGTGAAAAAATCAACATGAACATGTAATCATCAAAGACGCGATTCGGTATCGGTGCGACTACGGATTGTTCGTCCACCACCCCACGTTCGTCGGTGACGCGACACACGATGTCCCAAATTTCAGACAGCGGGTTATCCACGACGATCGAAAACGTACCGCCAGTCGCGTCACCTACCACCGGAGCCATCGCCACAACACGTTCCCACGTATCCACGGCGACCACCCTCATCGTTTCTTGCGCCCTCAGCGCACGCGTCAGGCGCACCGTGCCGGAGATCTGTTGTCCCGGCTTGTACCACATACGATCGAGAGCCATTTCTTCCACTCGTTGCGTGGACTCAACACGAAAGCTCGTCGACCAGAAATCGACAACTGAGTCCGCTTCCCCTAACAACCGGACGTCAACCAGATAATCACCTCGTGGCAGAGCACCCACCGCGAACGAAACCATACTGGCCACCGGCCGCCTGACACGACTGACCCGCTGTCCACTACGAGTTCGCAATGTCTGCTCTACCCAGATGACCTGTTCCATGCCCGCCGAGATATCGACGCGAACATTTACCGGTGCATGACGTGCAACGACTTGCTTCGCAACCTGATTGTGCCAGCACCGTCGCTGGACCGCAGGATCAATCGGCGCGTGCGACTCTGCCGCCTGCCCGGAAAGAGAGACCGTCCATTTTACCGCGGGCTGCCGATCAGCAGCCCACAGCATGCACCGAGTCAGAATGGCAAAAGAAAAATCGTAACCCACCGCATCGTAATCACCCGACGGATGATTCCAGTACGGCGTCAGTGAGTTACTGTGCCGTCGAGCAGTTTCCTCGTCAAAATAGTCAAGCGCTACAATACGGCCTGCGCCGTGCCTGGACGTGCCCAGGCACATGGCTGCCTGGGCGTACTCATGACGAGGGACCCCCGCGAGGGCTTTAAACTGACGGGGAGACTGGAGCACCTGAATTGGCAGGACGTCAAACGGCGTCGACTGCCGAATCGAGTCGGCGAGTACGCCACCATACTCTGACTCAAACAGTCGGGAAAACATGGCGTCGGGCGACTCCGCTACAGAGGTCCGGTTCTGGTACCCCTCCTTCAAACGGTGCGGCGAGAGGGACACGAGCCCCGTGCCGCGGTCGACGTGTTCCAGGATTCGGCTCCGAACAGATGGTGGAATAACGACCCAGGACACTTTGCCAATGACAATGACATCGTACTGACGCGACAGGCTAAGCCGCTGCGCGACGATCCGCTCGAGCACCTGCCTTGCTTCGACTCCGACCAAGGGTGTGGTGGTATCTCCCTCGGCATATCCATTCTCCCACGCCGTATGGCCGGCGTTCATGATTACACTGTAATCGAGCTGCAACCGCTGGGCGATTTCTACCACTTCACGTGCATCACCGTAGGGCAAAATAAAGAGCGCCTTGATCGGTCCACCCGCCAGAGGCCGCGCCCACTTCACGTGTGGCGTCTCCAACGTCCCTGGCAATTGATCGTACGGCTGATTCGGGTCACCGTAGGGTGGCGTCGCAATCCCTATTGCCGACACCAACCGCAGCCACACCGATAACATGATGAATGCACGGCAAATCGATTTCAGCAAATGACCATTCCCGCTGGAGTTATACGGTGACCGCTACAACACAACCGAGCCTAGTATAACGCTCCGGCCGCTCGCCTTGCCGTGACCGGTCCTCAAACCTCGCTAAAACCTCCACGGCAACGACCGTACAGAAGGCATGCCGTGGAAGTCCGCAGACAAGAAGGAGCTAGAGCACAGGCAAAAGTCCCCGGAGAATCCCCACCGGTGACGTTGGCATCGATGCCGGGCGACGTCCCTCGCAACTGCAAACAACAGCCGATGCCCGTGACTTGCAAACACCTGTGGCCATTACGATCCTCGCCCCAGCGTTTCAATATTTGCGTCCATCCACTCGCCACGCTTTCGCAACCACGCTTTCAAACGGGAGACCGCTTCGTCATAGCTCGCGGCGTAGGGTCGCGGATTCGGCCAGACATATTTATTCCAGAGAGGCCACCGCTGGAAATTTCGTCGCTGCGCGTGCTGCAGCCGGCCCG
>CAZITS010000940.1:0-2822 GCA_964542185.1 uncultured Pirellulaceae bacterium | reverse complement strand
AAAAGAATTCAGCGCTGCGTTGGATCGCGACCACGGTAAGTAATACGCCACTCGGTCTTATCGTTGGTAACGGTCCCGCTATACCAGGCATATTCATCCTCCTGACCACGCTGCGCCGTTTCCACCCCCACCACGACTTCTTCCTCGCGATCGATGACGTAGCCGTTCGGAAAATGAGACGTCATCAGTTCCATGGCCTTCTCACGATGATTGATAGGCCAGCTATCATTGGAAGGGATTGCCACCACACCCTCGTCTGCTGTTCTGAGGACGTAGCGTGCTTGCTGGCAACCGGAAATAACAAGCAGGCAAACAACGCCTGTAAACAACACAACTGATCGTATCATGCCTTAGGTCCACCGAGATCGAGTTCACACCAGGGGCCGAACAGTAGTGAAATCCACTCTGCGGGACAAGACGAGACCACCCATCAGGAAATCAGGTCCCACCCTGTGATAATGTCTGTGGTTACCAGGGATCACAGACAAGGATTCAATCCTGAGAGCACCGCCGCGGGTGCCCGTCCGGTGACGGGCCAGCCCGCCCGGAATTCGCGTAGCGTCAGACGCAGCGGTCAGGACGCGAAACGCTGCGATCGGCTGCGGCACCGTGCCATCAGCCCACCTCGCCGGCAGCGCAAAAGAATTCGCCCAAGCCCTTGCAAGTTGAGGACTTGGACGACGCTGTGCGAGTGCCTGCGACATCTCGCGAAAGTAGCGGAAGAGGGATTCGAACAGAGTGCGAATACTCCGGGGAAAACAGCACTTTCCCAGCGAGGGCGCGCAAAATCCGACGTAAACCAGACCCCGTTACAGCGACTGGCGGACGACCCGCGTCGGCAACTTTCGGTGGCGGAATGCCGACACCTGGCCCAGCTGCTGACGGCATGATCTACAAATACCCCCCGCCGCCCCTCCCGCCGCCGATGCGGGTCCGGTGCTAAACCAGTTCGCGAATCGGCTGTTGCCGCTCCAAGAGATACTGGGGGCGTCCATTGTGGTCGGGAATTGTCGCCGTAGCGACATTGATGCCAAGATTGTTGTAGAGGGTTGCGAACACTTCCTGCATGTGAACCGGTCGATCCTCGGCAGATTCGGCCAGGCGATTCGTCGACCCAATCGTTTGCCCCATTCGCATGCCGCCTCCAGCCAGTAGCGCTGCATGAACGGTCGGCCAATGGTCGCGGCCTGCCGATTTGTTAATCTTTGGCGTGCGGCCGAACTCGCCCCACACGATGACTGTCACATCTTTCTCTAGACCGCGGTCATGGATATCTTCAACCAGTGCGGCAATTCCCTGGTCCAACAATGGCACAACCTTACGAGCTTGGGCAAAATTCGAGCCGTGCCAATCAAAATGGGCGAAGCTACACGTGACGCACCGCGCACCCGCTTCCACCAACCGGCGAGCCTGCAGGAACCGTGACATGATTGCTTGATACCCTTGGTCCAACGCGTAGCCCAACACTTTCGGATTGTCTTGGCCGTAGCGGGCGCGGACTTTCGGGTCTTCCCGCTCCAGGTCCATCGCTTCTACCAACTTCGAAGAACTCAGAACACCGAGAGCCTGTTCGGTAAACGTATCGTACAAACCGGCATCCAGGTCTGCGTCCGCTGCGCGACGAAAACGATCAAGGCGAGCCAACAGGTTTTTGCGCCCAGCCAGTCGGCCCGCCGTTCCGTCTGGCAACGTCATGGTTTGTAGCGACTCGCCGTTCACTCGAAACGGGGCGTGCGCCGTTCCCAGGAAGCCCGAGCCTTTGATGTTCCAGGGATTGTGAGCCATCTTATGAGACAGATCCATATAGGCTGGTACGGCTGGATCGACGGGGCCAAAAAGCTTCGACAGGGAAGAGCCCATCGCCGGCCAACCACCCTGTGGTTGATTACCGTTAAAGTGGCGTCCAGTACAACACTCAAATGAATCATGGCGCCCTTCCGCGCCGACCAACGAGCGAATCACAGCGAACTTGTCCATCATCCCGGCAACTCTCGGCATCAGTTCGCTGATCTGGATGCCGTTGACATTCGTACTGATCGGATCGAATTCGCCACGAATTTCAGACGGCGCATCGGGTTTCAGATCGAGCATATCCTGATGCGGCGGACCACCCCCGAGGAAAATCATAATGACGGATTTGTGCTGTGACGAGTTCCCGCTCCGCTGTTGAGCCTGCAAAATCTGCGGCATGGCCAGACCACCCATTGCCAGTCCGCCAATCTGCACAAACGATCGCCGCGAAACTCCGTCACACAACCGAACTCGTCTTCCATCCAGTCTTAGCATGCTTTCAGTCCTGCGCCGAAAATGAGGTTATGGGACGATGATAACGAATGAGTTAGCAGAAACAAACCATAATCTCGGTTCACGCGGCGTGCCCAGAGATTGCGGACGTCACCGTTTCGCTAAGGGGAGCGTTCTTATGCGGAGCGAACTGCCGCTTCCCGCTGGTTCTCGCAAAATCCCGAGCACCGAGAGTGCCGGGCGTTTTATGCCTGCTCGAATTGCTGCCATGTAACGCGGTTGCTCTCCCGTGACCGTGTCACCAGTTCAGCCTGGACGGACGAAAGAGCGGTTTGACAAGTCGTCGTCCGATAGCTGGTTACCTCGCGTCGCGGGAGATCGCGTGACGACTGCATCATAGACGCCTGTGCGTGTCGAGGCCAACAAAGTGGTCAAGCGAGTACCCGGCACAGGGGCAGGGAGGGGAGTAGAAGGCCCGCCCCTCCCTGCCGTGGGTGCGGGTCCGGCCTCTGGCCACACGCTGTGCGCGCCAGCCTCTATATTGGTTTGGTCTGGGTACGCGGAATCAATGCGTGGGT
>CAZITS010000939.1:0-2823 GCA_964542185.1 uncultured Pirellulaceae bacterium | reverse complement strand
GTCGCTTGTCGCCGCAGCGCCCGCCGTGGTCACCGCCTACTACGGACTGGCCACCATTCGCCTGGCCATGGGACTGGTCCAGGCTCCCTGCTACCCTTGCCTGGGCAAGATTACCCAAAGCTGGATCCCCCGGGCCACACGAACCTCGCAACAGGGTTTCATCTCGTCGTTCGCCGGCCGCGCCGGTGGTGCCTGTTCTTCCTTGATCATCGCAACGCTACTGATGGAATGGCTGGGTATGACGTGGCAAACGGCCCTGGTCACCACCGCCATCAGCGGCGTGGTCTTTGCCGTGACGTTTATCTTTTTCTTTCGCAACACGCCACGCCAACACCCCAAAGTCAACGAGGCCGAAGTGGCATTCATCGAACAGGGTGAGCCCGTGGTAACCGCCGACCGCCCTCTCCGCTGGAACTGGTCGGTGACTAACATCCTCAACCTGCTTGCGTTTTTCGGCGCCT
The DNA here is from genome assembly GCA_964542185.1 of uncultured Pirellulaceae bacterium. Taxonomy (GTDB): domain Bacteria; phylum Planctomycetota; class Planctomycetia; order Pirellulales; family Pirellulaceae; genus UBA9264. Next base: position 2,362 of record CAZITS010000939.1, on the reverse strand, counting down.
CATTCGCCAGCACCTTCGCCGATAATCTGTTCGTCTTCTGGATGCCCACTTTCCTGGTTCAGGAAAAGAACTTCAGCGCAGGTGAAATGGGCCTGTTTGCCAGTTTACCCTTGTTCGGAGGTGCCCTCGGAGGGCTCTGCGGCGGGATGCTCAATGACTGGCTGATTAAAGTGATTGGCAATCGGCGTTGGGCTCGCCGACTGATCGCCGGAGGGTGCAAGGTCATCGCGGCAGGATTAATCTGCAGCAGCCTGCTGTTCGAAGACGGCAAGACCATCATGGGGATTCTGTTCCTGTGTAAATTCTTCAGTGATATGAGCCAACCTACCTGGTGGGGTACGGTCACCGACATCGGCGGGCCCGCCGCAGGTCGCGTCTTCGGCATGGTCAACACGGTCGGTGCTGCCGGCTTGTTTGCCGCGGGCCCGATCATGGCCTGGATCAAAAACGAGTATGACTTCCGTGGGTTATTTTTCTTTGTCGCCGGAGTCTATCTGATCACGACCGCCTGCTGGCTGATGGTAAACTGCGAGAAACGCCTGGTCACCTAAGCCTGGATCACCGTAGAACTCTGGTGATCGCGACATCGAGTAGCCAACTTACTCAACGTCCCGCGGTGCGTTGACAAACCGTTTTGAGCCCGTATGTTGCGCAGGTCTCTGAAACCGCCCTCTGCTCCCGCGCACCGGAAACGACCCATGCTGATCGGATACGTAAGCGACGAACGTTATGTGGCCCTGCCGGACACCCAGGTGGAACTGGAGAACGACCAGATCAGCCTGGAAGTACGGTCCCGCGCCTCGGGTGCAGTCCACGCCGACGTCCCGGCCGGGACCTACCGCGTCACCCTGGCCCGACAGGGGTACGGCTCCAAACGGGGCGAACTGACGGTCCCCACAGAACACCCGCATCACTTCCGGCTTCTCAAAGATGATCTACTCGGCTACGCCTGGCCGAAGTGGGTCCGCGGTGGCGAACGCGCCGAATTCCGCGTCCACTCCGATGAAGCCTACCACTTGTCACTCTGGCGATACGGCTGGGAAAAGGAGCTGGTACACCCGATCGGCTGGTTCGACGAACACGGGCCGCGAGCGACCGTCCAATTAAGCCCCGACGGCGATTACACGCAAACGGGTATCCAATGGAACAAGTTCGGCTACACCAGCCCGAACCACAAGCAATTTGCCACCGCTCCAGAACGTTCGGGACTCTATTACTTCCATGCCCGCGCGGAATCCGGCAAATTTTTTTCCTTCCCCTGGATCGTGGCCCCCGTCCAGCCCACAGCACCGATAGCAGTACTGGCATCCAACATCACCTGGAATGCCTATAACAACTTCGGCGGCCGCAGCAATTACATCCATCCCGACAGCCTCCCTGACACGCCCACGGTCAACGCCCGGCTGGAATTGCGTCGCTATACCGATCCCAGCCATATCAACTACGATCGGCACGACTACGATCCGCTCTCCTTCGATCGGCCCGAGCCGATCAGCCACATTCCGGAGGACGCCTGCATCACCGATCCCATCGCCGGGCGCGCTGGCTGCCATCTGGCGGCCGCCGAATGGCGTTTGTTCGGCTGGCTGGAACGCCAGGGATTTGACTACGACCTGTACGCGGAAACCCAGTTCCATTTCGATACGCTCGACCTCGACCAGTACCGCTTGCTGATTATCAGCACCCATCCCGAATACTGGTCACAGCAGATGTATGACAAATTGAAAGCCTGGGTCTTTGAACGTGGTGGACGGTTGATGTACCTGGGGGGAAACGGCCTCAACGGGGACGTCGAATTCCTCGACCAGCAGACATGCATCTACCGCAACGACGACTTGCGGAAGCTGCAGGTACCAGGCACGTCGTACGAAAGCCGCTTTCACCTGCGCCACGAATCGGAAGCCAACCTGCTGGGCGTCGTCTATGACGAGCGAGGGATTATGACCGCCGCTCCCTACCGCGTGATCGATGCCGACCATTGGGTATTCGCAGGCACCGGGCTGAAGGTCGAACAGACGTTTGGTGAACGCAGTCTGCACGAACGGATCCCCGGTGGTGCCTGTGGCCACGAAACCGACAAAGTCTCCGCCAGCTCACCCGCCAACACGAAGGTACTCGCCAAAGGCCTCAATCCAGACGGTGGCGGAGCCGACATGGTGATCCACGAGCCGGCAGGGGGAGGCGCGGTCTTTTCAGTCGGCTCGATCTGCTGGCCTTCCTCCTTGCCGGTCGATCCGGCTGTCTCGCAAATTACCGCCAACGTCATCCGCCGCTGCGAGGGGGAGGGGGCGGCACGGACAAGGACACGTGTGTTCGGGCGCCGGGGAGGTACTACCTCCCGGACCACCGCGCCCTGCTCCGG
>CAZITS010000938.1:0-2824 GCA_964542185.1 uncultured Pirellulaceae bacterium | reverse complement strand
ATCTGGGCCGCATGCCCAATCTGCTCTCGGGTGCCTGGGTCAGCCTCGACCAAACCGACCTGCGCGTGGGACGCAGCATGGACCAGGTTCTGGCGCAACGTGTCGGCACAGACACAACCCTGCCTAGCCTGGTTCTCGGCGTTGAACCGACCGAATTGCGACTGGAAGACGGCCTCTCGATGCTCTACGGATCATGCATCTCCTGGAGTTCGCCGACCCGCCCCACCACCAAAGAAATCTATCCCGCGCGGGCCTTCGATGCGATCGTGGGCAACCGCCGTCAAGCCGGCCTCGACCGCACGATTCTCGACCAGGTCCTGGCAGACGCCAAATCCCTCCGTCCCCAATTAGCGACACGCGATCGCGTTAAATTGGACGAGTACCTGGAGTCCATTCGCGACATCGAACGTCGCATCGACCGGGCTGCGCACGAAGAACGGCTCGAGGGCTGGCAACCGTCGTTGTCACAACCGGATATGCCACGTCCCGCTGACGAGCTTCCCCAGAATGTACCAGACCATATGCGATTAATTCTGGATTTGATCGTGCTGGCATTTCGCATGGATCGAACCCGCATCGCCACCTGCATGTTGAACAATGATCTATCGCAAATGAATTTTGGCTTCCTGGACGGAGTGCAGGGGAGTCTACATCTGGATCTGACCCACAACGGACGGGATCCTGCACGCGAGGCAATGTACCTCAAGACCAACCAGTTTCATGTTGCACAGTTCGGCTACCTGGTAAACCGCCTCAAAGAAATCGACGAGGGTGACCAGACGCTTCTCGACAGCGCTTTACTGCTCTTCTGCTCCAATCTTTTTGACGGCGACAAACACCAGGCTGATCGAATGCCAATGGTACTAGCTGGAGGTGGCGGGGGTTCACTGACTCCTGGACGGCTGCTCGATTACCGAGAGCGTCCACCCGAGGACCGTCGCGCCTGCAGTCTCTATCTGTCCTTGATGGACCGCATGGGCGTAACCCTGCCGCAGTTCGGGGATAGCGATCGCCGTCTGGCAGACCTCTGATTACGCCGGGAACATCGACTCACGATAACAAGGCGTCCCACAGGGCGGTGTCAAAATTCAGACTTGCCGCCTCGAAAAGCGCGACACCATCCACGCGTGACTCCCGCAAACAGTCAATCAGGCTGCGCAATTCAGCGGGTTGTTTGACTGTACCTACCCAGGGGTCGAGCATTCCCTGGGTACGATAACTTCCCAGCCAGCCCCACAATCGCAACCAGTGTGACACTTCAACCTGCGGACCGCAGGCACGCTTGTAGTGATCAATGTACCACTGGTTCCAGAACTCCGGATTACGGCTACTGTCCGCAACCGACTGGAAAGGAAAGCCGGGAATCGGTTCCACCTGGATCCATTCCATCGCACCCACCAGTAATCCATCGATCAATCGCCGTCGCGCCCAGAGTGGATAGTTCAGCTCCATGGGCCCCAGCGGATATCCAATCGTCGCGCCCCGCGGCACCGCCAACTGCAACTTCGCGTCTCCCATTTGCGTGGCCACCACGGACAGAAAACCCGTAAGCTGCTCGCCCAGAATTCGATGGAACCTTGCACTGTGGTGTTTCTGAAACTCCGGCTCGTTCAGGGTCAGCGGGTCAATCCCATAACGTTCGCGGTACCGCTGCACCGCTGGGCCATTGAATCCATACTGGTTTCCGCCTTCACCACGACTATGACTCCGCGTTGACAACAGCAATCCGTCAACGCCGTATGCCAGCAACTCCCGTACCTGGGCCATCCGGTGCGAGATCACTTCCGGATAAAAATAGCAAAGCACCCCGTCAATGCGAGTTTTCTGATCGCGACTCAACCACAAATACTCTGGATGGTCACGCGAAAACTGACTCTGCATGACATCCTTTCCATCGTCGAAAATGGTCACCCAGGGATAAAGTTCAAGGCGGTGTTTACGGGCCATGCGGACCGCCACTTCGAGTGGATCGCAGCGACTCAGAATTTCTCGCAACTTGGCCGCGTGCCCCTTGCGCCAACTCGCCGGTCCCTGCGAAAACACAGTCCGTACCCGCGAATGGTAAAGCACATTGCCGGTCGCCGAGACGCGCCAGTAGATGCGTTCGATTCCTCGCTGGGCACAAAGCGCGAAAAATCGATCGATCAATGTTTCATCAAAGATTTTCTCATTACTGGCAACCAGGTCGTTGTAGTCGACACAGAGCATCATCTTGGTTTTCGGTTGCGCGGCACCAATCCGGGGTTCCGCACCTGCCCGCGAAGAATGCTCCCACCCGCCCAGAGACGCCAGCGTTGCTCCCGCCGCGTGCAGACCAGTTTTCTGCAGGAACGCGCGCCGCGCAGCAGCGCATGTCGCTCCGACCTGCCGTGCTGGTTGATCTTCCGACATCGTTCTGGTCTCCTTGTTTCATCCTCTTGATGCGTCTCCATTTGCATCTCTGCCCAGACCATTTTACTCCGTCAGCCCGCACTCGTGGCCTGGCAACCTGCGCTCAGGACAATCCGGTTCCCCGACACCCGAATGGGTCATTTCTCCTTGGACTGGCTCTCTCTCCATTCACTGCGTTGTGGCACCGCCGCGCTGCGGCCATCGCCATCCCACCGCGAATTCCACTAGAATGCCCTGGTTCCCGCACCCGAATGGTACACGCCACCGGTCGCTGGAGCGTACGCTCCTCTACCCTCAGGTAGTTCACTACCCCTATCTGAAAAAGGACAGCACGGTGCCGAACCCAGCGCGGACCCTTTCACGAGATTTCTTCGCAGGTATCCTACTCGCCTGCTGCGGCATCCTCCCACCGTTTTCAACTGCCTCCGCGGCA
>CAZITS010000937.1:0-2824 GCA_964542185.1 uncultured Pirellulaceae bacterium | reverse complement strand
AGGTCGGTGCCAAGGGCTGGAAATTTGACCTGGAAGATTATCAAGACAAGATGTTTGTTTACGCCAGGCAAAAGTATGCAGAAAGCAAAAGCTTCGCAGAGTATGCGACCCAGGTTCGTTTGCGCGGACGCCAGATGATGGAGGCGATTCAACACGGATTTCCGGACATTGTGCTCTTGTTGTCGTTGGCGCACAGTTACGTGAATCGGACACCGCAGGCGAGTCAGAAACTGTCAGAGTTGTCGTCGTACGGACTGTTGCCAGCGTTTGTCAACGGTCTTCTGGACGCCGCGGGTCCACGGGTTCGTATGATCGATGGCCAAGAACAGGCGTACGGGTACGTGACGCCGGGGGAGTATTTTCGCGGGTACCACGACATCCGGCAGCGGGCGCTCGAACTCGTGCCCCGCGAACTGTGGGGAAAGTACCGGGATAAGATGGAGGCGGGAGTCGCCATCTTCGCCAATCTGCAGTTGGCAGTAAATCGTACGACGACCCGGTACTGGGTACCGCACTATCTGGAACCGGAGGAGCGGTTGCGGCTATTTGAACAAAACGTCTATCACGCGTTACACACGACCGATGAATACGCGTGGTTGTACAGCGAACACATGGGGTGGTGGGAGTCGGGTCATCCGGTTCCCACCCCGCCAGGGGCTTTGGACGCAATTCGTGCGGCACGGACCAAACTGGCTGAAGGCAAATCCGTTGAGTTTGGATTGGCAGACGCAATTGCGCGGGCCCGTGCGGAACTGGCACGGGCAACGCAACGCGCCCCGTAGGGCGTCAGTGCACACTGGAGCACATTCAACAGCGCTCTGTTACCGCCCACCACCGCCAGGACGGCCACCGCCACCACCGCGGCGCCCACCTCCACGGCCGCCACCGCCGCTGCCACGTTCGCGGCTTCGCTTGACCATGGAATCGGCCTCTTTTTCGTCGATGAATTCATCGTCGCCCGCCATGAACGACCAGAAACTGTCGATTCTCGACTTCATTTGCTCCGACGTCTCGGGGTGCGCTTTGAATTCTTCTTTGGAGACTTTGCCGTCGCCATCGGTGTCATACTTCTTGATGTACGCTTTGCCAGTGGCGGGCATCGCTGGTCGGCCACCTGAGGATCGTCCGCCTGAATCTTCTGCGATCTCCACGGTCTCACCAAATTTCTCAGACTCGTCGATCGGCTCGGGCTCCTCAGTCTCGCCACGTGTTACGAGGCCGACTTCGTGCGGATTGAGGATCACCTCGGCACCCTCGTCGATGCCTTTGACCGCGACGAAGGTGGAATCACTGAGGCTGGTCTCGACCTCGTGTTTTTCGTGGCCATCAGCAGTTTTGACGAAGCAGTGGAACTTGCCGTTCGATTCAACGACGGCGGCCAGAGGAATCTTGATCACGTCCGGCAGGCTATCGGTACGAATTTCAACGACTGCGGTCATGCCGGGCTTGAGATCCTCAGGGGCTCCATCGATCTTGACAATCACGCCGTATTCCTTGATGTCGCCTTGCCAGAAATTAGTCGCTTCAGATTGATTACTGATGCGCGACACCTCGCCTTGAAGCCGCCTGCCTTGAATCACGATAGAGGCCCGCATCCCCACCAGTAACTGCTCGACAACAGTTTCGTGCGCCTTGACCTTGACCTGCATGTTCTCCAGGTCGGGCAGCCAGAGAATATCCTGCAGTTGACGGACGGTGGTACCTTCTTCGATTTGTATGCTTTGGCCGCGGCGGCTGGCCTTGTTGGCGTAGACAACCATGCCGGCGTTCGGTGCCATGATCAGGCAGTTTTCCAGCTGGTCTTCCAGTCGCGTCAGTTTGCTCATTTCGAGATCGTAGGCTGCTAATTCAGCTTTCAGTCCGGTCTGGGCGATCGCCACCTGGCTCTCCAGGTCGGTGAGCGTTTTTTCCTTCGTGTACTCTTCCATGACGGATTTGGAGGTCTCGGCCGAGGTGAGTTCCAGGTCGGACCGTCTAACGGCAAACTGGGAACTTTCGAGTTCCAGTTGACTGATGTAGCCGCGTTGGAACATGCGCTCGGAATACTCGAGTGAATTTCGGGCACTCCGGAGATTTTCTTCGGCGATTACAATGTTCGATTCCTGATCTTTGAGATCCTTTTCGAACATCTTGAGGTACTCGGCGACGTTGATTTCCGCCACCTTGACCTTCGTCTCGGCGCTGATCTTGGCCGATTCTGCTTTCCCCATGCTGATTCGCTGGGCCGTGATATTGTCCTGGATCTGGGCATCATCCAGTTTCAGGAGCTGTTCCCCTTTTTTGACAAACGCACCGTCTTCGACGATTTCCAGGATCGACGCGCCACCTTCAATCCGGCATTTGATCGTGATGTTGTTGGCGCTTTCGACGTTGCCGTCTTCGGTGACCGTAATCGTCAAGGAACCGCGCTTCGCCTTGAAAATCTGGTACGTACTAGGGTCGATGACTTCGACGGTCTCTGTTTGACCACAGCCAAGCATGGCGGCCAGGACGACGGTAACGCAGGCAGTTGCCATGACACGGCGCGCCGAAATGCCGCGCGAGGTTTTGCGTGACCCAGGATGCTGTGTGATGGAAGGAACGTTCCGCATCGTCATGCCCTCTTGGTGATTGTTGGGGTGCGGGCTCGCTGGGGCCCACGTCAGGAGTGTCGTTGACTGGCCCATCCGCAGAGTGGCCAGCATCTTATCCTAGCAGCTATTTGGGTGCTACGCGAGTTTCTCAAGACGGAGCACAACGTGGTTCCCGGATATGCGGGTAACCGGGCCGGTAACTGGGCAGGATGCGGAATCCTTTACGGCAGCATTGCGTTTTGTATCGGGCT
>CAZITS010000936.1:0-2824 GCA_964542185.1 uncultured Pirellulaceae bacterium | reverse complement strand
TCACCGACTCGGCCGGCAGGTTGCCGGCAATGGAGGACCAGGTGGTGCCGTAATCGCTGGATTTGTAGAGATACGTGGAAAAGTCGTCCTGCCGATAGCCGGTCAGCGACACATACACAGTCGCCTGTTGGTGGCGGGATGCAACGACACGGCTGACCCAGCGGGTGGGCAGGCCGGTATTGATCCTGGTCCAGGTGCTGCCCTCATCGCGCGTGACATGCACATTGCCATCGTCCGTGCCGGCATAGAGCAGGCCGCGGCTCAGGTGTGACTCGCTGACACTGGTGATCGTTCCGAAGGGAACATTGCCGGTTTTTTCCGGCCCTGGGTTGGTGGTGAGGTCCTCGCTAATACGCTGCCAATCGTCGCCGCGAGTGGTCGATTTGAAGAGCGCATTCGCTCCGACATAGAGCGTGGCTGGATCGTAGTGGGAAATGAAAAAGGGAGTCATCCAGTTGAATCGCAATGGCGGCTTGCCTTTGCCAGCAGTAGGCCGGATGCGTTGTGATTTCCCTGTCTGCATGTCCTTGCGTCGTAGATCGCCGAACTGGTGCGTGTAGTAAATCGTGTTCGGATCGGTCGGGTCGACTGGTGTGTGGTAGGAATCGCCTCCTCCCCAGCGGTCGAGATAAACTTGTGTCCAGGGATCAGGGGTGCCGTCTTGTGCGGTGTGGTCACTGGGGCCAAACAGAGCGGCGTTGTCCTGAGTCCCACCATAGATGTTGTAGGGTGTTTCCATGTCGTAGGTCACATCATAAAACTCGCCGATCGGCAGATTGTTCAGATGCAGCCAGGTATCTCCGTGATCGTACGAGACGAAAAGTCCGCCATCGTTTCCCAGGATCAGGTGGTCCGTGTTGGACGGGTCGATCCACATGTCGTGCGTATCGAGGTGCAATACGGTCGAGTCGTGGTCCAGCAAATGTACGATGGTGCCCCCGATTTGCTGGTAGGTTTTGCCTCCATCCTGCGACGTGTAGGTGCGCTGACCGGGCAAATAGATTTCATTTTCATTGTCCGGTGAGACCTTGATCAGGCAGAAGTCGTATCCAGCGCGGACGGGTTCCTCATTGACTTGCTGCCAGGTTTCTCCCTTATCTGTGGACCGGTAAACGCCTTCGTCGCGATCGCGGCAATCACAGATCGCATAAAGAATATTCGGGTTGCTGGCAGCGATGTCGATGGCGAAGCGACCCACGTGATCGCCCACTGGGAGACCTGTGGTCAGACGCTTCCACGTTTGGCCGGCATCGGTCGATTTATGGATGCCACTTTGTTTTCCGTACGCGGTATGGCCCCAGGCCTGCCGGCTACGTTGCCACGTGGTGGTATAGAGTGTGTTGCTGTCTGCAGGGTCCATAGCCAGATCGATGACACCGGTTTTGTCATCGATGTACAGGACTTTCTGCCACGACTGGCCACCGTTGGTGGTTTTGTACAAGCCCCGCTCCGTGTTGGTGGTGTACAAGTGGCCAATGACGGCGACGTACACCACATTGGCGTTGTGCGGGTCGATCAAGACGCGGCCAATGTGATGCGACTCAGGAAGTCCCATGTTTTGCCAGGTCTGCCCGCCGTCGCCCGATTTGAAGACACCGGTACCCGCGTAGGAGCTGCGAGCCATCAAGACTTCACCGGTACCGACCCAGACGACATTCGGATCGGAGGGGGCGACCGCGATATCTCCGATGGCGAAGGTCGATTCTGCATCGAATATCGGCGTCCACGTGGTGCCATTATTGACTGTCTTCCACAGGTTGCCGGAGCCGGCGCCGACGTAGAGCGTGGTGGGATTACTGGGATGTGCTGTGACCGCTTCGATGCGGCCTCCCTGTTTGCGGGGACCGACCGACCGCCATTTCAGGTTTCGAAAGCGGGAGGTCTCCATCAACTGGCGATGTTGCTGCCAGGAAACGGCGCGCTGCGCGGCACTGGTAGCGCCAATCTGGGGCACGTCGGCAGCAGGTAACGACGGCAGCATCGCCAGGCTGCCGGCAAAAGCAACGACGTTCGCGAATTTCAGACGTTTCATGTGGACGCATCTCCCGTAGCGATCTCGGTTTGCTTCCCTGTCGTATTCTCGAGTTCAGCGTACCGCACGCATGACGATGGCAAGAATGTGAGTAAATGGTAGTCGCAGGATGTTGCTATCTGATCACGCCGAGGGAGCCCGTCCAACTGAGAATGGGCAAGGCGGATGGCCAGTGAAGTAGACCAGTGAAGTAGACCAGTGAAGTAGACCAGTGAAGTAGACCAGTGGAGCAGGTCCGTGGTTCAAGGTCGGAATTGGAAGGCGTATAGATCCGCATCATGGAGCTCGAATTTGAGGCGAACCGGCTTTCCCGCCAATGCAGACAGGTTGGGATCGCCGCTCCAGGTGACGGCTTCCGCGATACTGTCGCCGAAAAGAATGGGACAGTTGTCCAACTCAAATCCTGGTAGCGGCGCGCCGGAGAGATCGGTGATTTCAACACGTAACCTGCCCGCCGCAGAGGTCGCGTAATTGAGAACGAGTTCGTGGCCTGCAAAGACGACAGGTTTGGTCGTAAACGTTCCACCAGCCGCCTTGGCTCGCATGGAAACGAAGCCGTCCATGCGGAGCGTGTAACGCCGCCAATAACAAACATAGTCATTGGGTCCCTGGCCTTCGCGGTAGTATTCATTGCGGTAGAACGACAGTTCTTCTGGTGTGTGTCGAGTAATCGGTTGGGTGACTAACGTGCCCCAGGCCATCAGATTTCCGTATTTCAGCCAGGTGCCGCGCTGTAGACCCGGTCGCAAAAAGGCCTCGCGCCAGCGGTGCCAGCTCTTTCCGTCGCGGCTC
>CAZITS010000935.1:0-2825 GCA_964542185.1 uncultured Pirellulaceae bacterium | reverse complement strand
TGGTAGGCGTTCCAGGGTGCGCTCACATCTGCGATGCCATAATAGGAGGTCACTCCCCGAGCGTACCCCGCCACCTGCAAAAACTCACGCGCCTTGGTTTGAGTCACTTGGGGAGGGTAAACCGGATTGACTACACCGAGGCGGCTTGTCTGAGACGCCAGCGAGAGAATTCCCACCAGCGTTGCGACAAACAAGACAAGCGAAGCGTAGATCCAATTCTTGTGAATCGCATCGCCGTGGTCGAATTGGGCAACTTGCTCCGGCGAAGGCAACTGCCCCATGGTCATCAGTGGATCAATCGGTGGAGGTCGTCGCCCGTTCACCCCGCAATTGTTCGGGCGCCATGTACGCAGGCGTCCCGGCCAGCACACCTTGGTTCCCTTCCGATTGTTGGGGGATGGCCAGACCAAAGTCCATAATCCGCACTTGCCCGTTTTCGTCGAGCATGATGTTGGCGGGCTTGAGATCACGGTGCACGATTCCGTGATGGTGCGCGGCGAGCAAACCCGCACCGATCTGTTTGGCGATATCCAATCCCTTCTCTTGCGGAAGGCGACCGATGCGCCGCAACAGAACAGACAGGTCCTCGCCAGCGATATATTCCATCGAGAGGAAGACAACGCCGGCATATTCTGCGATGTCATAAACCCGACAGACATTCGGGTGGGCAATCTGACGGGCCAGGCGAACTTCCGCCCGCAGCAGTTCGAGCTTGCGTTCGTCAGCAGACAAGCCCTCGGGCAGGAACTTCAGAGCCACTGCTTGCCCCAGTGTCAGGTCATCAGCGCGATACACTTCCCCCATCGCACCCGCACCAAGGCGGGCAATAATCCGATAGCGGTCCAGAATCACGTCGCCCGGCGTAAAACGCCCGTGCTCGGATGACGCCAGCGAACTATGAACGGAACCACTCGACAACGGTGACGCGTGAGAGCGTACTGGCTTGGCAGGGGCAGGTGGCGAAACATCGATCCCAGGCAACGAATCTGTAGTGGCCCCGGGGTCCAGCGGATCGAGTGTCGCAGCCAGCTCGTTCGACCCCTGATCGGCCAACGACACCCCGCAGTTCGGACAGAACTTGACGTCGTCGCGACTCTCGCGTGAACAACCGGGACAAATACGCATCAAACTATTTCCAGACGATTCGTAACCCCCGTGATTATAGATGAGCGACGAAGGTGCTGCCGATTGGGGTGGCTGCCGCCGGACCAACTGATACGCGCAACTCCTCGAGACCACTCAGACGAATTCAACCTGCCTGTCAAACCAGTATCTGGTCCACCAAAGTAGGCTCACGATCGGCAGGACCCAGCCGCCGCTGACAGCCCATGGCCGCCAGCATGGTGTTATAGACATCCAGTCCCTCTCGGCCTACGTCCATGATCTGACCTGTTTTAAAGCGGCCCTGGGCGCTGGTAATCGCGTGAAAAACTCCAGACAGCTCCCGCTTCGCATCGTTATGACGACCATCCCCTGATTCGGTAGAGATCGTCAACAGTGAATTCTCCAGCACACTGCGGCCATTGGCATCCGGGATCTGGTCAAGCTTTTGCAGAAGGTAGGCGACTTCACGCATTTTCATGTGTGCGTGGGCCCGTAGCTGTTCATTCTGTTTGCCTGGATTGAACTTATGCCACCACTCATGACTGCAACCCATATCACCAGAAGCATTCAAATCCCTGGCGTCATCGAATGCGTAAATCGGCCGGCCCCCATATTCGTAGACACCCTTGACCCGGAGTCGTTCACCGGCAGCAAGAAACGTGATCGATCCAAAACGCACGCGGTCCATTTCAATCGACAGAGCGTAAAGGTCGGCCATTAATCGCCATTCAGAAACAAGATCATCCAGCTCAATATCGACTCCTTGCCCACCTGGATCTGCAGCCCCGCCATGTTGCAGCTTTGAGGGTAGAGGTCGCGGCGGCCCCGACGCGTCTTCTCCGGATCTGTCTTGAAGCGCGTACGCGCGTTGCTCGAACTCGCGAATTCGTTCGAGGTGATCCGTCACACGACCCCTGGAAGCAGTTCCCAGTGGCGAACGGGCACCGGTGAAATAGCGGTATTCACTCAATACCGTATCGAGCACACTCCGCTTGATCCTCAACTGACGAGCATTCTTCAGACCACCTGGTGCAATCGCACCAAACACGCGATCGAATACGTCTCGCGGTCGCTCCTGCATGGCCGCCGCAACCGTTCCATTCGCGTTGTAGCTATGCACAAACCGGCCCACACGGCTGCGCCGAAAAAACGTTCCGCTGACCAGGGTCGGTACCATACCAGCAGGCAATCCATCGGGATGCCAGGTCTGTCGAACCACCTGATCGATTGAAGGGCCGCCAGCCTTCGCTTCACCGTTGGGAGCTTCCGCGGTAAACGCAGCAGTCGCGCCGTCAAAGTGCGCATTGATACCATTGGCATCCGCGCGAATATGATCCACATTACGCATCACCAACAATTTTTCACTGAGCGGCTTGAGTGGCTCCAGGACACCACCAAAACCTTCGGTCTGTAGCGGCGCAGGAATGCCAAGACCGAAAAACACATTGAACGCACGGACAGGAACCGCCGCTGCGGCTGGTGCAGCCCGTGTTCCGCCAGGAAGCATTTCCTCTAGCAACGGCAAACCGACGGTAACGCCGCCCAACCCTTTGAGAATCGTCCGTCGTGGTAGTTTTGGTACAGGCATGCTGTGGACTCGCTATTGTTCCCCGCCAGTCATCATTAAAGTCACCAATTCACTGCTGACGATGGCACCGATAGTAGCCTTGTACGTACCACCACGACGCTGTGCCTGGGCATGAATTTCTTGCAACACGCCT
>CAZITS010000934.1:0-2827 GCA_964542185.1 uncultured Pirellulaceae bacterium | reverse complement strand
TGAGCGATATCCTGGCGGCGCGCGCCGCGTCAGGGAACCTGCGCCGCCAGACTTCGGTGATCTTGATGTACCTCCATGGCGGCCCATCGCAACTGGAAACGTATGACCTCAAGCCAGATGCACCCTCCGACTACCGTAGTATCTACAGCCCCATTCCTACAACGGTTCCGGGGCTCGACATCTGCGACCTCTTTCCACGCCAGGCGCAAATCGCAGACAAGCTGGCCATCGTGCGCAGTTGCCACCACACCATGGCCAGCCATAGTGACGGAGGCATCCAGGTACTCACGGGCAAGACACCCGCGGTACCTGACCCCACCTCAACCAGTCGCAGCGAGCACCCAGACTTTGGGCACGTTACCAGTTATCTCCGTGCCGGCGCCACCAGTGCGATGCCGCAATATGTGGCCTTGCCCAATGCAGCATACATGACCCTGCCGACGTACATTGGCGTCCAGCACAAACCGCTCAACGCCGGTGACCCTTCGCAAAAAAACTACCGCTCGCCGATCCAAGTCAGCGCAGGAGCGGCTGGCGAAAAACTCAGCGACCGCAAGCACCTGTTGGCTTCCCTGGACTCGCTCCGCGCTGGCGCCGACTACCAGCAAGCCCTGTTCGCTACAGACAAAATGCGTGAACTCGCTTTCAATATTCTCACCAGCCCGCAAACCGCAGCAGCCTTCGATCTCTCACAAGAAAGCGACGCAACCAAGGACAAGTACGGTCGCAACCGCTGGGGCCAGGGAGCCCTGTTGGCACGACGCCTCGCTGAAGCGGGCACCGGTGTGGTAACGATGTTCATGAATACTCCGTTCACTGGACCTGAGTGGACGAATTGGGACGATCACATTATGAACGCGGGCCGTCCAGGCCATTTTGGCGATTACATGACGCGACGCTTGCCCTATCTCGACCAATGTATCGCAGCCCTGGTTGAAGACCTTTATGATCGCGGCACCGACCAGGAGGTCATGCTGGTTGTCATGGGTGAATTCGGACGCACGCCACGGCTCAGCAAAAACAGCAAGGGGGTCGGTCGCAATCACTGGCCGCAAGCGTATTCGGTGCTCCTGGCCGGCGGCGGATTGCAAACCGGCCAGGTCGTGGGTGCCACCAACAGCAAGGCAGAGTATCCAACACTGCGACCGACGACTCCTGAAGACATCCTGGCGTTGATGTACCGACACCTCGGCATTAACCCACGCCACGAAATAGAGAACCTGGCAGGACGCCCGATTCCCTTACTCGCGCAGGGCAAACCAATCAGCGAGTTGATTTAGCGGACCGATCTCACGGGACAGCTCTCTGGCGGCCGCGGAAGGCTGCTGCGTTACCACCACCGACCGCCGCACCGCGCTGCTGCGCGGGGCCGTGCTACGTACCTTTCGAGTCTACGCGTGACCACCTCTCAGCCACCGGCGGACGACGCAGCAGCACAGCTTAAACGCCAACTTGGTTGGCCCGGCGCTACCGTCCTGGGGCTCGGATCGATTCTGGGTACCGGCGTCTTCGTTTCGCTGGGTCTGGCCGCCGAAGTGGCTGGCCCCGCCGTGATACTGGCCATTCTCCTGGCGGGTATGCTGGCTACCTGCAATGCTCTGAGTAGTGCGCAACTGGCCGCAAATCACCCTCAGAGTGGCGGCACTTACGAGTACGGGTACCGCTATCTCCGCCCCTGGCTGGGCATTTCTGCTGGCTGGATGTTCCTGGCGGCGAAATCCGCGTCCGCAGCTACCGCGGCACTTGGGTTTGCCGCCTACCTCGCATCCTTCCTCAACCTCCGATCTGCCGACGTCTGGGTACCCCGAATCGCCCTGCTCACAATCGCAGTGGCGACCCTGATCGTCCTCAATGGAATCGAGCGTTCCCGTCAGGTAACGGTCTGTATTGTTGCCTGGACGCTGCTGGGACTTCTCGCTTTTATCCTCAGCGGGCTCGCAGCGGTAGGCGCAGCACCGCAGTCCCATTGGCAACCTTTCCTTCCGGTCGCCGACACGCATTGGGCCGGCTCCTGGGGTCCACTCCTCAAAGCGACCGCCTTGATGTTCGTCGCGTATGCCGGTTACGGGCGCATCGCCACGCTCGGCGAGGAGGTGCGTGAGCCTCGTCAGACCATACCCCGCGCCATCGTCATTACACTCTTTGTTACCGCGGCACTTTACGTACTGGTGGGCGTCGTCGCACTCAGCAGTGTTGGCGCAGTCCGCCTGGCAACCCTGACACGCGACCAGGGCGCCTTCCTGGAAATGGTGGCTCGTGGATTCGCCAGCCCTGGGGTCCGGATCTTTGTGGGCACCGCGGCGCTAACTGCATTACTGAGCGTATTGTTAAACCTGGTCCTGGGGTTGTCTCGCGTCGTGCTGGCGATGGCACGCCGTGGTGACCTGCCATCCGTGGCTGCCCGACTCAATGCGGCCCGCACCACTCCTTACATCGCCGTCCTGCTCGTCGGCCTGACGATCGCCGGGTTGGCAGCGCTGGGAAGTGTCAAAACGACCTGGTCTTTCAGCGCGATGACGGTCCTGACCTATTACGCCATCACCAACCTGGCGGCGCTGCAACTGTCGCGTGAGGAACGCCTTTACCACCCGCTTTTCGCCTGGCTCGGCCTGGGCGGATGTCTCCTCCTGGCTTGCTGGGTCGACACTCTGTTGTGGGTAATCGGTATCTCAATCGCGCTGGGAGGTATCCTGGCGGCGCGACTCTTTCGACTCGGCAATCCTCGATCCACATGAACCCGAGACCAGGCATCCGCCAGACTAGCAATGCTGAACTCCTCGCCGCCCACCCTGACCGATTTCCAGCGAGCTGCCACTCTCCTGCAGGA
>CAZITS010000933.1:0-2828 GCA_964542185.1 uncultured Pirellulaceae bacterium | reverse complement strand
TTGTCTGCCGGGCTTTGCCTGCTGCTACTGGGCACCATCCTGGTCGGGATCGAACATTACGGAGCCGCCTTGACCGGCGCACCGGCGGGAGATCCGCTGTTTCACCAGGGTCTCTACTACGCGGTCTACGAGTGTACTCTCGACACGGCCGGATTGTTGCTGCTGGCCGGGTGTGGCTGGTTCGCCTGGCGCCGCTGGCGGGCAGACAGCAGTATCGACCATCACTGGACGGACAACTGTGTCCTGGCCAGCCTCTTCCTGCTGGGCATCACCGGCTACCTGGTCGAGGGAGCGCGGATCCTGCACGAACAGACACCGCAACCGGCCGTCTCCTATGTGGGACTGGCAGTCGCCCGCAGCCTGCAAAGCATGGGCGTTGATCACGCGCTGGCGACGCAACTCCATTTCCAACTGTGGTGGCTACACGCAGTGTTGGCGCTGGGATGGATTGCCGCCTTCCCGTACACCCGTTTACTGCATGTCCTGGTGGGCAGCTTCCAATTGGTGACGCGGGATCATCAACCGGGCACACTCCGACCGGTCTCCCTGGCAGAAGTGGAAACGCGTGGCTACGTCGGTGCCGCCCAGCTGACCGATCTGACGCAGCGGCAACTGCTCGAGCTGGACGCCTGTATTTCTTGCGGGCGCTGCCAGGACGCCTGCCCGGCCCATCAGGCGGACCAGCCCCTCTCACCGCGGGCCGTGGTCCAGTCGCTGCGCGGTCAATTGAACGACTTGCAGCCCTCCGCATCGTCAGCTGGTATCGCGACCCCACTGCGCAGCGACGATGCGCGGACGGGGTCCGCCGCGCTCTGGGCTTGCACCACCTGCGGGGCCTGCACGCAGATCTGCCCGCTGGGCGTCGACCCGCTCGGACTAATCCTGCCACTGCGTCAGTATCAGGTGGGAGAAGGGAACCTGCGTGGCGGGCCGGCTACGGCACTGCAAAAAATGCAGCGCAGCGGCAATCCCTGGGGCCTGCCGATCGCCGAGCGAACAGACTGGGCAGCCGGTCTGGACGTACCCACCGTCGAGAACAATCCCGATTTCGAGGTCCTCTACTGGGTCGGCTGCGCCGCCGCCTACGATCGGTCGGCCCGGAGCGTAGCCCGCGCCGTCGCACAGCTGCTGACTGCCGCCCAGGTCTCGTTTGCGGTGCTGGGACCCGCCGAGCGGTGTACGGGGGAATCGGCCCGCCGCATGGGGGAAGAGTTCCTGTTCCAGGAACTGGCCGAACGGAATCAGACCACCCTGCAGCAGCACCACGTGCGCAAGATTGTCACCCATTGCCCGCATTGTCTGAATAGCCTGCGCAAAGACTACCCGCAGTTCGGTGACGCCTTTGAGGTGGTCCATCACACGCAGTTCTTGCTGGAACTGGTCGATCAGGGACAACTCCCCAACCCCCGACCCCAAGTCGGCCACCTGACCTATCATGACCCTTGCTATTTGGCACGGGCCAATGACATTCAGGACGCGCCCCGGGCATTATTACAGCACGCCCAGGGCACCGCCGCGGGCGGGCAACTGACGGAGATGCCCCGGCATGGTACAAACACGGCCTGTTGTGGTGCGGGTGGCGGCCGGATGTGGATGGACGACCAGGCGGACCAGCGGATTGGTAGCGGGCGGATCGACGAAATCATCGACAGTGAGGCGGACACCGTGGCGGTGGCCTGCCCGTTCTGCCGTATCATGGTCAAAGACGGACTGGCCGACCGACAAGCTGGCATCGAAGTCCGCGATGTGGCGGAAATTCTACTGGATTCCCTGCAAACGGAAGACTGATTCGTGAACACACCGCCTCGTCGATTGACTCGCTGGCTGGCCCAGGCCCCCACGCCCGCATTCATGCTGGTCGCCACGCTGAGTGCCTTTTCGACCTACTTCTGTATGTACGCCTTCCGCAAACCATTTTCAGCGGCCACGTTCGAGGGCCTCTTGCTATGGGGTGTGGAACTGAAAACGTGCCTGATCGCCAGCCAAGTGATCGGGTACACCCTCTCCAAGTTCCTGGGCATCCGCTTCTGCTCGGAGGTGACCCGCCAGTGGCGGTCCCGCGCCCTGATCGGCTGTATCGTCGTCGCACAATCCGCCCTGCTGTTGTTTGCGGTGCTGCCCAACAACCTCAAGGTGGTCGCGATTTTCATCAACGGTCTCCCCCTGGGCATGGTCTGGGGCCTGGTCTGCTGGTACCTGGAGGGCCGCCGCACGTCAGAAATGCTGCTGGCTGGACTGAGCTGTTCCTACATCGTGGCCAGCAGTTCAGTGAAAGTCGTCGGCAGCTGGTTGATGGGCCAGGGGATCAGTGAATTCTGGATGCCGTTCAGCGTGGGGGGGCTGTTTACGCTTCCCTTCCTGGCCTCAGTCTGGCTGCTAAATCAACTTCCCGAACCGACCCCGGAAGACGTGGCAGCCCGCACCGAACGCCAGCCGATGGACAGCGCCGCCCGCTGGCGGTTTCTCCAGCAATTTGCGCTCGGCATGATTTTGTTGTGTGTGTTTTACTTTTTTCTGACCGCCTATCGGGACTTCCGCGACAGCTTCATGCCGGAGATTTTCGCCGACCTCGGCTACCAGCAAGGGGCCACGATGTTTGCCCAGGCCGACTGGCCGATCGCCTTTGCCGTAATGCTCAGCCTGGCCGGCATCAACTGGGTCAAGGACAACCGCCGCGGTCTGTTGACCGTGTTTGCCGTCATGGCGATCGGCATGGTGATGATGCTGGTCAGCACACTGTTGATCGACGCCGGGCAAATCAACGGACTCACGTGGATGATCCTGGTCGGCCTGGGGGCCTATCTGGCCTACGTTCCTTTCGGCTCAGT
>CAZITS010000932.1:0-2828 GCA_964542185.1 uncultured Pirellulaceae bacterium | reverse complement strand
GACGAGATCACAATCCGGACAATGCGGGGTGCCCAGTCGACTCATCAGGATGCGCAGGTAATCGTAAATCTCTGTAACAGTACCTACGGTACTGCGCGGGGTATGCCCCAGGTTTTTCTGTTCAATCGCAATCGCAGGCGACAGCCCTTCAATGTGTTCCAACGCTGGCTTTTGGACCTGGCTGACAAACTGGCGGGCATACGAACTGAGACTCTCGACATACCTGCGCTGGCCTTCAGCGTAAATCGTGTCCATTGCCAACGATGTCTTTCCCGAACCGCTCGGACCGCAAAACACGGTCATCTTGTCACGGTTTACTTCCGCATCAACCGAGTTGAGATTGTGCTGGCTGGCCCCCTGTACAGAGATCCGTCTGGCGAGCACACCACTGCGCCGCGTAACGCCACTCTTGCGTCCTTTGCCGGCGGCTGGCGTTTTCTTCGAGCCGGCTGCTCCACTGACGTCCAGAAACTCACTCAAGCCATGGCCAGTGTGGGAGTCCGCTACGGTTACGATGTGGGCTGGCGAACCAGCAGCAATGATTTCACCTCCGGCATCGCCACCTTCGGGGCCCAGATCAATGATCCAGTCAGCTGTCTTGATCACATCCAGATTATGTTCAACGACAACCACCGTGTTGCCGTTATCCACAAAACCATGAAGTACCGTAAGCAGCAATTGAATGTCAGCAAAATGCAGTCCCGTCGTTGGCTCATCGAGTACGTAAAGCGTCTTGCCTGTTGATTTCTTGACAAGCTCCCGCGCCAGCTTGATGCGTTGTGCCTCACCGCCGCTAAGCGTCGGCGAGGCCTGCCCCAGCTTGAGATAGTCCAATCCAACAGCGAGCAAAGTCTCTAACTTGTTCTTGACATTTGGAACGTTCTCAAAAAGCGCCAGCAACTGCTGTACGTCCATCTCCAACACATCGGCGATCGAATGATCCTTGAAGGTAACTTGCAAGGTCTCACGGTTGTAACGGTGCCCTTCGCAGACCGAACACGTCACCCAGATATCGGCCAAAAAATCCATTTCCAGGCGATTCGATCCATTTCCTTCACACGCTTCACAACGGCCACCAGAAACGTTGAAACTAAAACGCCCAGGAGCGTAGCCTCGACGTTTTGATTCGGGCAACTGGGCATAAAGTTTGCGGATCTCGTCGAAAACCTTGATGTACGTTCCGGGATTGCTGCGTGGTGTTCGTCCGATGGGCGACTGATCGATCGAAATAAGCTTGTCGAGTTGTTCTACACCTTCAATTGCATCATGTTTTCCAGGAGTTCCCAGGCCTCCATTGAGGTCGCGGTGTAGCGTCTGAACAAGAATATCATTGATCAGAGAACTCTTGCCTGAGCCGCTGACACCGGTGATGCAAACAAACGTCCCCAAGGGAATTTCTGCGTCGATGCCCCGTAAATTGTTTTGTGCCGCACCGCGGATCCGCAGCCGCGGATGGTCATGAAGTGACCGTATTGCTTTGCACCTGTTATCCGCGCCAGTCTTCTCAGCAACTGGGACAACGCCAGAACACGCCTCCCCATTTCCCTCCACCTCTTCGCTGGCAGGCTGAAACTCCAGCTTTCTGTTTTTCGGCACACAGATTTGCCGATCACCCGAAAGAAACTGACCGGTCACACTGGCGGGAACCTGGAGGATATCTCGCACAGGCCCCTCCGCCACAACTTCACCACCGCGAACACCAGGTCCAGGACCAAAATCGACCACATGGTCCGCCGCGCGAATCGTATCCTCATCGTGTTCCACCACCAGCACGGTATTGCCCATATCCCGAAGCTGCAACAAAGTCTCCAGCAAGCGCGCGTTGTCTCGCGGGTGCAACCCAATTGATGGTTCGTCGAGAATATAGAGCACTCCCACGAGGCCCGAGCCAATCTGACCGGCCAACCGAATCCGCTGGGCTTCACCACCCGATAATGTAGGAGCCGTTCGGTCAAGAGTCAGATAATCAAGACCAACGTTCAGCAAGAAACCGAGACGGTCGCGAATTTCCTTAAGCGCTTCTTGCGCGATCAAAGCACGTGTCGAATCCAAACTGAGATCCTGGAAGAATTCCAGGGCTTGCTTGACAGGCAAGTGACATACCGCGGGCAATGACAAACTCGGTGTCTTCTCAAAGTCGGCATTCCCAGTCGTAAGGTAAATTGACCTGGCCTGCTCGTTCAACCGGTCACCGTGACACTCAGCACATTTTACCTGCCGCATGAAGCTTTCCAGCTGCCGGCGCTGAGGCGCACTGCGGCTGGTACGGTACTTCGATTGCAACTCGGGAATCACACCATCAAACGTCCCACCATATTTCAACGGAGAGGCGCCCTTCCGCCACGTAAACGTAATATGCTCCTCGCCTGTTCCCCACAGCCATACATCTCGCAGTTCATCCGACAAACTGCTCCACGCCGTTTCCAGCATCGTGCCTTCCGGCAAGTCGCGAGTGCGTTCAATCGTAGTGGCAACACCCTGATAAATGTGTCGCCGCCATCTGCCGACCTCACTCCACTTCCCGACCGTCTTCACAGCGCCTTGCTTGAATGTCCGCGAGTCATCGGGCACCAGTAGATCGGCATCAAAAGAGAACAGCTCTCCAAGTCCATCGCATTCAACGCACATGCCCTGTGGACTATTGAAACTGAACAACTGCGGAGTCGGGGGATCAAAACTGACACCGCAATGCGTGCACGCATAGTCACACGAAAAAACAATATCTTTGGGCTTGACAAATTACAAAATACTTAAATGTTTTGCGCATGTTCTTTTGTTCGAATTTGGTATTTTTCTACTTATATTTTGTAATTACTAATCCGATTTTT
>CAZITS010000931.1:0-2832 GCA_964542185.1 uncultured Pirellulaceae bacterium | reverse complement strand
GCGAAAACTTCGTCCCGGCCACACAGCGTCCATAGAACTAGCCCACGGACCCTTCCATTTGAAGTTGGATCAGGCGGTTCATCTCGACCGCATATTCCATGGGAAGTTCCTTGACCAATGGTTCAATGAACCCATTGACAATCATCGTACTGGCTTCCGCCTCGCTGAGCCCGCGACTGGTCAGATAGAACAACTGTTCTTCACCAATGCGAGACACACTAGCCTCGTGCCCGATCGAAGTGTCTTGCTCGGCGATTTCGATATAAGGGTAGGTATCACTCCGACTCTGCTCGTCCAGAATCAATGCATCGCAGACGACATTGCACTTCGTATTGGTAGCACCCTTCTCGACCTTGACCAACCCACGGTAACTGCTGCGCCCACCATTCTTGGAAATCGACTTGGAGATGATCTGCCCCGTCGTATTCGGTGCGGCATGCACCAGTTTGGCTCCTGCGTCCTGGTGCTGGCCCTTGCCTGAGAAAGCAATCGAGAGGATCTCCCCCCGGGCACCGGGTTCCATCATATAAACCGCCGGATATTTCATTGTCAGCTGACTACCCAGGTTTCCATCAACCCACTCCATCGTCGCATCCTGGTAGGCCATCGCTCGCTTGGTCACCAGGTTGTAGATATTGTTGGCCCAGTTCTGGATTGTCGTGTAGCGGCAGCGGGCACCTTTCTTGACCACGACCTCGACCACGGCCGAATGCAGACTCTCGCTGCTGTACATGGGGGCAGTGCAACCTTCCACGTAGTGCACCGAAGCGCCCTCATCGACGATGATCAAGGTACGTTCAAATTGGCCCATGTTCTCCGCATTGATGCGAAAATAAGCCTGCAAGGGAAACTCAATTTTCACACCCGGTGGGACATAAATAAAGGAACCGCCTGACCAGACGGCCGAGTTCAAGGCGGCAAATTTGTTGTCGTCGGGTGGAATAATCTTGCCAAAATGCTCGCGCAGCAATTCAGGATGCTCTCGAACCGCCGTGTCCGTATCCAAGAACACAACACCCTGGTCAGCCAAATCTTCCTTCAGCGAACCGTAGACCACTTCACTTTCGAATTGGGCTTTGACACCCGACAGGAACTCACGTTCGGCCTGCGGAATGCCCAGCTTGTCAAATGTCTCTTTGATTTCCTCCGGAACATCGTCCCAGGTCTTGCCCTGCTGTTCCGTCGGCTTGAGGTAGTAATAGATGTCCTGAAAATCAATATTGATACCGCCACCCCAACGAGGCATCGGCTTCGAGTTAAAAACCTCCAGAGACTTCAAACGAAAATCCCGCATCCAATCCGGTTCGTCCTTCATTTCGGAGATCTGCGTGACGATGTCCGCATCCAAACCCTTGCGAGCTCGAAAGACACCCTCGGTTGCGGTCCGAAAATCGTACTTATTGATTTCGCCAATCTGATCTGGCGTTTCTTCCACTCTGCTGTCGATCGACATTCATCCACTTTCTGTCGGCGTGACGTTATGGATCTCTCCGCTGATGCAGGCCACAAACCTGTCCCACCAGCTCAACCTCGAGTTACACCGTCTCTTCCTGCTGAATCATCTGTTGGTTCTGTGCCTCTGCCTCGGGATACTGCGCCCGGATTCGATCGTAACCATGCTGGTAAAGTTCGACCGCCAATTCGGGTCCTCCCTTTTCAACAATCCGGCCACCAAGAATTACGTGCGTGACATCCGGAGGATTATGCTCGAGGAGCTTGTCGTGGTGGGTAATGATCAACAATCCCATCTTCGCCCGACCAATATCCGCGATACTCTCACTGGCCAGCCGCACCGCATCGGCATCCAACCCGCTATCGGTTTCATCCAGCACCGCAAACTTGGGTTGCAACATCGCCAACTGCAGAATCTCGGCGCGTTTCATCTCACCGCCGGAAAAACCGTCGTTGACATACCTGCGGGCAAACTCGACATCCATCCGCAGATGTTCCATCTTGCCTTTGAGCTCTTTGCGAAAGTCGCGCATCGGGATCAACTCTTCCCCCTCCTTGCGCTCGGGATGGCGTACATTCGTGGTCGCATGCCGCAAAAAGTCGGCCATCTTCACGCCTGGAATGGCAATCGGTCGCTGAAAAGCCAGGAAGAGTCCTGCCCGCGCACGTTCCTCTGGTGACATCCCAAGTACATTCTCACCGTTCAGCTCAATCGAACCCGCGGTAACCTCGTAATTGGGGTGTCCCATCACAGCCAGGCCAAGCGTACTTTTTCCCGAGCCGTTGGGTCCCATCAAGGCGTGCGTCTCTCCACGTTCCATCCGCAAATCGACGCCACGAAGGATCGGTTTGCCTTCGACAGACACATGGAGACCAGCAATTTCAAGCGTATCAGTCATAAAGTCTCTTGATCCTAAAAGCTCAGCAAAACTGTGTCGCAGGCCCCATCTCTCCGGTGTTACCAGGACACGTCAAACGGTACGAAGACAGTAAACCTGCACTCGTTGGAGCCGCATCTCCATCCAAGTACGCTCAACCGGTAATCTTCTGGTGGTCCGTCATGGGATCAATCTCGCCGCCGGCGGCTTCGACGTAGCCCGAGTGATGGGGTACCGGCAACTCATCCTCCACTTTGTGTCCCCGCGGCAGGTCTTTCTTCTTGGCGATCCGGTGTCCTTTGATCTGATCCTGGATCCGCATCAGACCTTCCAGCAACGCCTCTGGCCGCGGCGGACAACCGGGGACATAGACATCCACCGGAACCACGAGATCAACACCTTTCACGACATGGTAACCCCACTTGAAATAGGGGCCGCCACCCACCGTACAGGCGCCCATCGCAATCACAAACTTGGGATCCGGCATCATGTTGTAAAGGCG
>CAZITS010000930.1:0-2835 GCA_964542185.1 uncultured Pirellulaceae bacterium | reverse complement strand
CGCGATGGCCACGGCTTGCATCTCGCGTTCCAATTCCAGATTCGGCTCAAAGTGCGGTTTGGGATTCACCAGCAACACCTGACCGACCGGCGCGGGTACGTCGATCTCGGCCGCTTGCAGGGCCCGCGGAAAACCTTGACCGCGAGCCGTGCTGGGCAACTTGAAGAGATCCGAACGAGCGATGGGGAATCGACTGGCGATCGCCGTGCCGTAGTACCGGTCCGGCGTCTGAAGTTCGAACTGATGAACGATCTGATACGCAAGCCCACTTAGAATCTGCCGAGCTTGATCTTCCTCCTCGTCATGCCAGAGCGCTTCCTGAAATGAGATCAGATCAGGCTTTAGCCGTTCGACTTCAGCGCGTACCAACTGATCGCCCTCCGGGTGAGGGCGGTCGATGTTGAGATTCAACGTGAGAATTTTGAGTGGCCCGGCGAACATATGGTATCACTTGCCGTCGTTCACAAGTTGGTAGCGACGTTCGGTCGCGACGTACCTCAGTCGATGTTTGTTCATTTCATAGAACTTGATCCAATAGCTGATCGGTGGGCGGAGTTCCCCCCAATTCTTTTCGCTTTCGAGACCGAACAACGCGGGAAACGTGAATCGCCTGAGGACAAAGATGGGGTTGCCGTAATGGCCAGGGGCGTTCACGTTGAATTCCGTATTGGGCGGTTTGCGCACCGACTCGCGTTTCATCCAACCGATCAGTTCATCGAGCGCAGGCTGCTCACCAAGCCAACAGGCGCGTATGATACAAGCCGAGAAGCGCAAGTTGAAATCGTCACTGGCTGAGAACTCAGCAAGGTGACGCCGAGCGACTTGGGAATGACGAGCCAATACGCCCAAGCCCCCTAACGCCCCGAGCCGTTGTTTGATCGGCAGTGCTTTCTCTCGAGCCAACTGAACCAACCACGGCAGTGACGTTTCCCCGCTGCCGAACAAATATCGGAACCGGTTTTCAAAGTAGTTGAACGTCGTGTCGTCCCATTCGTGATGGCCCAGCCGATAGTGGACATCCATCAGATTTGCCAGCGTGGATCGCGCTGCTTTCAAGTCTCTGGGCGGTGAGTGGCTTGGGCGACGCGGCAACACAAAACGCGGTTCAATGTACCGGCTGCCACGTTGAATTGCCTGGGCAATGCGTTCCAGGGGTTCCCCGCCAACGTAATCCCATAAGCCCGAGCCCAGCGAACGCCATTTCGGATTCTCATCAACCCAAAGTTTTTTCATTAACGGCGTCAGTCCGCGCTGCCACGCCGGATGCACCGGATGCTGGCTCGGACGCATACCGACAACTTTCTTCTTTCCGCTGGATTTGGTAATGACCAGCGAGTCAAACACCAGGCCGTCCGGATAGTAAGACTTGAGCGTGAGTTTCGGGCCGTCAATCAAGATGTGAACCAGGTGAGGACACTTTTCATTCCACTCGGTGATGCCGGGCCGCAGCCCATGCGGATTCTCGGCGCTCACGGTCGCTTGAAAATAGGACTTGCCAATCGTCGCGCCGGAACTCCCGACCAGCATGTCTACGGTCTGGTGCGGACCGTAGGGAGCAGAGCGGCTATAGACGTGGATGTGACCGCGAAAGGTCATATCGCATTTCGGTAGAGGTGGGTCCCACTTCAGATCGCCGCCGGGGACGGCATTGCCCGATAATCCGAAGTAGTGACTGTAAAAGAATCGCCAGGTAACGCCCTGTTGCGCAAACCGCTTTTCGGCCAGCGCCCGTCCTGCCCCTTTGCCACCGCCCCCTTCACCAACGAAGACCGCGTTTCCGTAACGAAAACTGAACGGCGCGACGTCGCCCGCCTCGTTGTCTCGATGGCTGTGGAACACGCGCCAGAAGGGCATGTCGAACCGCTCGGTCAACTGACTGTTCAAGCGGCCCGGCTTAAAGAAGCGAGGATACAACGGGTCCAGGCTGTGCTCCCAATCCGTAACCCAATCGTGGTTCCCCTGCGTTGGATAAAACGGCGTGTTGCGTAACGTGTCGCGGTATACGCCAAACGTAAGCAGGTCGTATTCCGCCTCATCGACAGCCCACCGCTGGGAAAGATCGCCGGTGTGGATAATAAAATCCGGCTTCGGTTTGAGCGCAGCCAGCAGGTCGGCCAGCGGGCATTGATCATTGGTCCCCGGCCAACCGCTGTCTCCTAGTACCACAAACGAAAATGGTCGATTCGAATCAACTGCGTGTGTACGGAAATAGTACGACTCGTCATCCGGAATCAACCAGTTGTTTCCGCAGCGGATGCGGTAGAAATAGCGCGTATCCGGTTTCAGGTTGGTGATCTCAACAAAGTGCATCCGCCGCGAGTTGGGCGACTCAACCTCTCGGCCGAGTTCAGGGGTGAGTCCGAACTCGACCGTGCACGGACGATCATCATCGATCATCCAAGCGATCCCCATCGAATGGCTGGTACCTTTTTGCAGATAAGGGTGCCGCAGCAACACCGGTGGCGGATTCTTCACTTCCAAGTTCGCACCAGCGGCCCGCCACTGAAAGAAGAGACCTATGACGCAAACGAACACCGTGGTCGCTGTGGGTGACGCCGTTGATCTTCGGATCGCGTTTGACATCGTGCTTCGCATTTCGTTCACCTCACAAGCGGAGGAAAGAGCCGACAGGATATGCGCTTATGAAAGTAGTAATTCTCGGACTGCTGTGCCAGCGTTGCCACGTTCGGCAGGAAGCTGTTGCTGGGCCGCAGCGGATTGAAAAACACTGCCGACGTCAACCCGGCCCGATCCATTCCAAGCAATACGACAGCGTTAAACCGGACTACGCTCGTCTTTCGGCTTTTCCACGGCTTCTCCTTCGGTTGCGTTTTT
>CAZITS010000929.1:0-2838 GCA_964542185.1 uncultured Pirellulaceae bacterium | reverse complement strand
GCAATCTTTTGCGGTAGCAAGGCAATCGAGACAAGAATCCAGGGGCCTAGCAGGTAGATGCTTCCGAGAACTCGCGGGGACGGTGTCAGCATCGTACGGCAAACAGCCAGGGCCAGCGCGGACAGGCAGGTGAGCCAGAGTAATCCGCGAATCGAGAACTGAAAGTTTGCCTTGTGCGCATTCTGACGCTGAGAGAGTTCGCGAATCAGGCGATTGAGACGTGAGGAAAATAGTACTGTCAGAAAACCGCACAGACTTCCCACCAGCAGGACCGTCATACCGTTGATCAGCAGGCCAGTTGGATACACATAGTAGCCACCATAATTGTTGCCCTTTTCCCAAAGCTGTACAGGGAATCCCATGGCTTCAGCGCGATTGGGGTGGCCTCCAAGTAAATCTCCCCAGCTCTCCGAACGCTGGAAGTAGGAGAGCGAGGTGATTGCGGCACACAGTAGAATCCCCGCGGTGAAACCTCGCAGGAACCATCGCCGGCGCGTCATAATCGGTTCGCGTATTTGGTACTGGATTTGATCCATGCGATGTTTCTCTGCGGTTGTAACGGTGTGAATATTCTATCGCCGATGGTGCTTCTCTTGTCCGCTTGCGTTACAAAATGGCGGTGAAATTTATGAATCCTGAAGCGTGGCAAGCCACGGAACTACGGACGTGTTTGCCAATGTGCCTGGATTGTCTTCCCATCTACTGCCTCGTACACTTCTACGGTGACCGGTGATTGGCCGTGTCAGTACACAGTTCGGTGGCCGGGTCTAAGGGAGATGCCCCGGCGCGCGTTCCAGGTGACGCGGCAAGATTGTTCAGGCTTCGAAGTAGAACTCCTTTTTTGAGACGCAAGAACCAGCTTATGTACTCTTATCTGCCCTGCCCTGCCCTTATTGCCTGCGGTCTCTTGTTTTTGGGAGGTTGCGGCTCTCCAGACGCGTCGACCTCGCAGCCGCCCGTCGAGAAAAAAACAGCCCAGCCCGCTGCTGTGCGAACCCAGATAACGCTTGCCCTGAACTGGTTTCCAGAGGCGGAGCATGGCGGTTATTACGCCGCTCAGGTGCGTGGTTTTTTTGAGGAAGAAAATCTTGAAGTCAAGATCCTGCCTGGTGGACCCGGTGCACCAGTTATTCAATTGCTGACCGCGCAGCGCGCTACATTTGCGGTGGGGAATGCGGATCAGGTGTTGACGGGGCGTAATGAGGAGGCGGACGTGGTGGCGCTGATGGCACCCCTGCAGATGAGCCCCCGCTGTATTATGGTGCATGAAAAGTCGGGCATTCAGAAGTTGGAAGATTTACAGGGGCTTACGTTGGCGATTAGCGCCGGTCGTGCTTTCGCGTTGTATATGCAGAAAAAACTTTCTTTGAAGGACGTGCGGATTGTTGGCTATCCTGGCAACGTGACGAATTTTTTGCAGGATCCGAATTTCGCCCAACAAGGCTATGTGTTCAGTGAACCGTTTGTGGCTCGCGAGAAGGGTGGCGATCCGCGTGCCCTGATGGTGTCGGAGTTGGGCTTTAATCCTTACACAAGCTTGCTCCTTACAAATGGAAAGACGCTGCGTGAACAACGCGACCTGGTTGAGAAAGTAACGCGTGCGAGCATTCGTGGCTGGCAATCTTATCTGGAAAACCCTGGACCAGTGAACGATCATATTCACGGACTTAACGAGGAAATGGGGCGGGAAATTCTGGATTATGGGGCGAAGATTCTTCAAGACCTGTGTTTGCCCGAGGGGATGCCCAAAGAGGAGCTGGGGAGAATGACAGAGCGTCGCTGGCGAGAGTTGGCGGACCAGCTGGTTGAGATCGACCTGATCTCCGCAGAACTTGATGCCGGTGACGCCTTTGATGCTACTTTGGTTGGCAGCAAAGGCGATGCCCCTTGATTTCAGATGTGTGAGTTGCCTGCCAATACTGCGACTGGCGTGACTTCTCACCGTCAGCCTATTGCTCCATTTCATACGTCCATCGGGCCAAGGCGGTTTTTCCCACAAGTGTTACCAGGCCGAATAGCAGAATTCCCAGCATCGTGGAAATGAAGATGCTGGCATAAAGGATTTCTGACTGCGCATTGGTGCTGGCGAGAAACACGTAATACCCCAGTCCCGGACTTTGTGATTGGTATCCCGCCATGTACTCACCGACGATGGCGCCGACGATGGTCAGTCCACTGGAAACACGGGCGCCACTAATCAGGTAAGGGAGCGCTGTAGGTAAACGGAGTTTCCATAACTTTTGCCAGTTGTTGGCACCATACAAGGTCATCAGGTCATCGAGTCCTGGGTCAATGGAAGTCAGGCCAGTGGTCACGTTGGTGGTGATAGGGAATACGCTGATGATCGTGATGATGGCCACAATACTGTTGAGTCCGCCGCCAAACCAGATAATGACGAGTGGCGCAATGGCGACGATGGGAACTGTTTGCAACAGAATCATGTACGGGTAGATGGCTCGTCGAGCAAGTTGCGACACGGAAAAGACCAGTGCACTGCTGGTTCCCAGCAGGAGTGCCAAAGCAAAACCACTGAGTGCCGCGCGTGAGGTGATCCAGGCCGCAGAAGCCAACTGCGAGCGTTTCTCAAATGCTCCTTCGAGAATCTCCAAGGGACTAGGAAGAAGGATTTTCGGAATGTTTATCCAGACTTCGATCAGTTGCCAGCTGACCAGCACGATGACCAGGAATATGAACGGTGGAAGAAGGGCTCGGAGCTGTGGAAGAAAACGCACAGCGTTGTGTTGTCGAGAGAGGTTGTGTTGTCGAGAGAGATTGTGTTGTCGAGAGAGATTGTTCATTTCCCAGCATCTCCCCGGCTTTTAGTGAAGAGTATTTCTG